>CABQJB010000019.1 GCA_902464195.1 uncultured Megasphaera sp. | reverse complement strand
ACCTCTCCGGCCTTTCAGGCCACCTCCCCTATGAGGGGAGGCTTTGCGACCTGCGGTCTGGAGGGGGGTCTTTTCCAAGGCTCGCCTCATAGGAGAGCTGTCAGCGAAGCTGACTGAGAGGTTGCTCTTTCAACATAGTTTGTAATATGGAGTTTGTAGTTTGTAGAAGATGGTTTCAAATTTTTAACCATCCGCTAACCACTAGCCACTAGCTGCTAACCCCTAAAAAAAGAGGCTGTCGCACGTGCGACAGCCTCTTTTTTCATACTACATATCTTTCAGTCTTCCGACTGTTTGTTTAGGACGGATTCGTTTGTGTCCGAATGTTTCTACGATGATGAACATCATGGGGATGAGGAAGACCCCGAAGATGGTCGCAATGGACGTACCGAAGACGACGGTGATGCCCATGGTGACTCGCGATGCAGCGCCTGCCCCGGTGGCGATGGCCAGCGGGATGGAGCCGACGACGAAGGCCAGGGACGTCATGATGATCGGGCGGAGACGGATCTTGGCGGCTTCGATAGCAGCCGATACGGGATCCATGCCGCGTTCATCGACACGGACTTTAGCGTATTCGATAATCAGGATGGCGTTCTTGGCGGCCAGGCCGATGACGGCCAGGATGCCGATCTGGAAGTAGAGGTTATTCTGCTGGCTCAGGAGGTAGGCAAAGGCCGATGCCCCGAAGAGGCCTGCCGGCAGGCTGAAGAGTACAGCAAACGGTACTTTCCAGCTTTCATACAAGGCAGCCAGAACGAGGAAGACGAAGAGGATAGCCAGGGCAAAGACGTAGACCGTCTTGTTGCCGGCTTCGATTTCTTCACGGCTCATGCCGCTCCATTCATAAGCATAGCCTTCACCTAAGGTGTCGGCAGCGACTTCTTTCAAGGCATTGATGGCATCGCCGGAGCTGTAGCCATTGGCCGGTGCCCCTTGAATCTTGATGGCCGGGTAGTCGTTGAAGCGGTTGATGATCGACGCCGAACCAATCGGTTTCGGACGGACGAAGTTCGATACCGGTACGAGGTCATTGTTGGAGTTGCGGACGTAAATATGATTATTGGCGTCAACAGTTTCACGGAATTCAGGCGAAGCCTGGATGATGACCTTGAAGTTACGGCCAAAGATGGTGAAGTCATTGACCTGATAGGAGCCATAGAAGGACTGGAGCGTCGAATATAAGGTGCTCAGGGTAACGCCTTCACGGGCTACCTTATCGCGGTCGATGTCGAGCTGGTAGCCCGGCGTGTCGGCAGCGAAGGCCGTATAAATGGACCCGATTTCCGGACGCTGGCGGGCTGCAGCCATGAATTTCTGAGCCGTTTCAGACAGTTCGGCTGTCGAATGGCTGCCGCGGTTTTCCAGCTGCATCGTAAAGCCTGACGACGTGCCCATGCCGTCGATTGGCGGCGGGTTCATGGCGATGACCGTAGCCTGCGGCATCTGGGCGCCGCGGGCCATAATTTTGCCGACCAGGGCATCGGCGGACAAGTCTTTTGTCGGACGGGCATCCCAGTCTTCCATACCGATGAAGGCCGTCGCCGCATTCGGTTTCGGGCCGCCGGCAAGGATACTGAAGCCGACAACGTTCATGACCTGGGAAACGCCAGGCTGCTGCTGCAGCCAGTTGCTCATGGATTCACTGGCTTTTTTCGTTTCCGTCTGGGAAATACCTTCCGGCAGGGTCATGGTCATCATGACGAAGGCGTTATCTTCCGACGGGACGAAGCCTGTCGGCATGACTTTGAAGACGCCGGCCGTGGCAGCGGTGATGATGAGCAGGAAAGCGACACACCATTTGAGATGGAGCTGCAAATGGGCCAGGCGCAGGCCATACCAGGCGATGAGCCGGTCAAAAGCATCATTAAAGCGCTGGAAGAATTTGTAAATGCCCTTGGGATTATCATTGGGTTTGTGGACATTGAGGATCGATGCACACATAGCCGGTGTCAGGGTCAAGGCGACGAAGGCCGAAATGAGGACCGACACGGCAATGGTCAGGGCGAACTGACGGTAGAGGATACCACTCATGCCGCTGATGAAGGCGACAGGGATGAAAACCGATGCCAAGACGCAGGCAACGCCGATAACCGGATTCTGTACGTTTTCCATGGCGATAATCGTCGCCTCCCGCGGACTTCGGGCGTTGTACTTGATTTCGTATTCGACGGCTTCGATGACGACGATGGCGTCGTCGACGAGGAGGCCGATAGCTAGGACCATGGCGAACAAGGTCAGTGTGTTGATGGAAAAGCCCAGGACCTTAAAGCAGGCAAAGGTACCCAGCAAAGAGACAGGGACGGCGATGAGCGGAATCAGCGTCGACCGGCCGCTCTGGAGGAAGATGTAAACGATGAGGGCGACCAGCAGCAGGGCTTCGATGAAGGTCTTGATAACTTCTTCGATGGAGGCCTTGACGAAGGTCGTACTATCGTAAACGACTTCATAGTCCATATCAGACGGGAAAGAAGCCTTGGCTTTTTCCAATACCTTGCGGGCCCCTTCGACGGACTGCATGGCGTTGGCATCAGCCGTCAGGCTGATCATGAAGCCGGCAGCGTTGCCGCCATTGAGGTTACTGGTAACGGTATAGTCCTTGGAACCAAGGTTGACATCGGCAATGTCGCCGACGCGGACCATGGTGCCGTCGGAGTTGGTGCGGACGATGACGTTCTTGAACTGTTCGGCAGTCTGCAGACGGCCGTCGGTACGCATGGTGTACTGGTAGGTCTGGTTATTCGGCGACGGCTGGGAGCCAATGGTGCCGACAGCAGCCTGCTGGTTCTGGGCGCTGATAGCCGAGATGACGTCGGTCGGCGTGACTTTCAGGATGCTCATCTTCATCGGATTGAGCCAGATACGCATAGCGTAGTCAGAACCGAATTCCTGGACGTTCCCGATACCGGGGACGGATTTCAGTTCATCCATGAAGTACTGGGTTGCATAGTTCTTCATGAACGTCGCATCGTACGAGCCATTAGGCGAAATCAAGGCGAAGACCATAGCCGTCGAACTCGTCGACTTCTGGATGGTAACGCCGGTCTGGGTGACTTCGGCCGGCAGGGTGGACGAAACCTGGCTGACACGGTTCTGGGTATTGACCGTGTCCATGTCGTCGTCACTGCCCGTTTCAAACTGAGCCGTCATGGAATAGGACCCAGTATCATTGGAAGAACTTTCCATATTGACCAGGTCATCGACGCCGACCATCTGACGTTCGATGACGCTGGCGACAGTCGTGCCGACGACTTCGGCATTGGCACCCGTATAGGTAGCCGATACACGGACCTGCGGCGGCGTAACCTGCGGGTACTTAGCAACCGGCAAGGTAGCCATCGACAACAAGCCAAAGATAGAAATGATCAGCGAAATGACGATGGCGAAGATAGGCCGGTCGATAAAGAACTTAGATATCACAATCCTGCCTCCTAACTATTTGACGACGATGTGTCAGACGATGTATCGGAGCTGTCGTTATCGATATCGGCTTTGGTCAGCAAATGCTGGTCCAGGGTAGCGCCTTTGGCCTTCTGATAGCCGTCGACGATGATCGTATCGCCGTCCTGGAGGCCATCAGTGATGATCCAGAACTTGCCGACTTTCTGGCCCGGCGTGACTTCGCGGTTCTGAGCCTGGCCATCGCCATCGATGACGGAGACGTAATATTTACCCAATGTCTGCTGGACGGCGCGCTGCGGTACGGACAGGGCATTGCGCTGGATCTGGGTATCGGAAACGACCGTCGCATAAAGGCCGGGGATGAGGAGATTATCCGGATTGTCGAAGACAGCCTTGACGATGATGGAACCGGAGTTGCCATCCATGCCGTGGTTGACCTGGGTGACGCGGCCTTCATAGGGATACATGGTGCCATCGCTCAGACGGAGCAGGAGATGGTCGCCCCAGCTTCCGGCATTGTCCGCAGCCTGCTTGGTCATCTGCAGGTATTCTGATTCGCTGATGGAGAACTCTACATAGACCGGATTGGTCGAAGAAATGGTGACCAATGCCGTCGAGCCGGCCGTCGCAAAAGTACCGATAGGTACGTCATCGACGTTCAGTTTGCCGCTGAACGGTGCATAGACGATGGTATCGTCGACGTTATCCTGAGCGGCGTCGACCTGGGCGGCATTAGCTTCGACGACAGCCTGCTGCTGCTGTGTAGCCGCTTCCTGGTCGGTAACGGTCTGCTGCGGGATGGCGTCCTGGCTGGCCAGAGTCTGGTAACGGCGCAGGTTCAGCTGCTGATTGGCCAGATTGGCTTCAGACTGGGCCTGGGTAGCCTTGGCCTGGGCCAGGGCGGCGTCATAGGTCCGGCTGTCGAGGCGGAACAGCGGTTGTCCCTGTGTGACTTCCTGACCGCCTTGGACGTATTTTTCTACGACGCGTCCAGAAATCTTAGGCTGAACCGGTACCTTATCCGTCGCGGTGACAGTACCGCTGTACTCGGCCTTGACCGGCGTGTCCGTCGCGACGACTTTGTACGTGTTGACCGCAACGGGGGCCTTGGTCGCGCTCTGGTTGGCGCCACAGCCGGCCAGGAGCGCGGCGACGGTCAGGACCGTGACGCTCATCGTCGCAAGTTTGCGTTTTTGTATCATCTTCACTTTCCTCCTATTTCTTTCGATTCCTGATTCTTAATGCCATAGAGCAAGACCTTGATACAGCGCTTCATATAGTCACTAAAAGAGGAATCGTGATTGACATCATTAAAATAGTCGATAATGTCATCGGCTGCGCTATGCAGAAGGCGCAAGAACAGGAACTTATCAAAAGGTTTGAATTCTCCTGTCTCCTGAGCTTCATCGAGGAGCTGTTCCAAGAGGTACCAGTCTTTTTTGTAGCGGGACTGCAGACGTTCACAAATGCCTGGCATTTTAGATAGCAGTTCAGATACTTTCCGTACAGACAGGACCTGCCAGTTGTCACTGGGCACATCGAAATAAGCGATGAGCTTGGCTTCACAGGTCATATCCGGGTTGTTGACGATACGCTGATGATAAGCATAGATCTCATCGGAAAAATTAGCGATAGCCTGTTCGACGATTTCCTGTTTCGACGAAAAATGTTCGTATAAAGTCCGCTTGCTGATGCGCAGATTGCGGGCTAAGTCGTCCATGTGGAAATCAGAGCCATGGCGGTTGATTTCACGCAGGGCTTCGGCCAGAATCTTGGCGCGGATATTTTCTGTCATGTAAACACGTCCTACTCAAAAAAATACAAGGTGCTGTTTTTGAAACTCAAACTATAAAACTCAGTACCAATTTATAGTTTAATATACAGCACCTTATAAGTCAATAAACAAGTCAATATTATTATGTCTTTGTTATTTCTTCAATTCTTCAGCAAATTTCCGGACCGGCAGGATTTTGTATAAAATGGCGCCACAGGCCGCACCAATGCAGGTATTGGGCAAAAAGGCGACGATGAAGAACCACAGGGCGACGACTTTGGAATCGAGGACGAAAGCGGCGACAGGATAGGCGATGAGACCGCCCAGGAGACCGGTGCCGACGATTTCCCCGACGACGGCGCCCCAGATAGAATTGGTTTTCTTATACAAAATACCGGATAAAGCGGCGCCGATCATACTGCCGGGATAAGCCAGGACGGTACCGACGCCCATGGCAATGCGGATGGATGAAATGCAGAAAGCACCGGCCGTTGAATAGCGCCAGCCCACGAGGACCGACAAGAGGACATTGATGAGGTGCTGCAGCGGGAAGACCCGGGCACCGCCGAAGGGAAAGGATACGAAAGGCGCCAGGAGGACGCCGATGGCGATGAAAATCGCCGTTACTGTCATTTTCTTGAGTTCCGCATTATTCACGATGTACCACAACCTTTCCATATTTTTGTAAGATAACATCATTTAATTGATAAAAGGCATCGAAGAGACGGGCGTGAAAGGTCCCAGGACCAGCCTGCCCTCCCCCGGCCAAAGCCAGCTCGCCGCCGATGCCCATGGCCAGGATGCCGCCGGCAGCAGCCGTGAACGGGTCAGCCACAGCAGCAAAGGAAGCGATGAGAGACGTCGTCATGCAGCCCGTGCCGGTCACATAGGTCAGCATGGGACAACCGTTGTGGATTTCAGCTGTCTGACAGCCATCGGAAAGGACGTCGACGGCACCGGTAATGGCGACAGTCGTCCCGAGATGACGAGCCAGGGATGACGCCAGGGCCGGGTCGGCAGCATGGACACGACTGTCGACTCCGAAATCCTGGCCGCTCTTATGGGCTGCCAGGCAGGTGATTTCCGACGCGTTGCCGCGGATGACGGCCATAGGCAGTTCATCCAGCAGGCGCAGGGCTGCCTGGGTCCGGAAAGTCGTACCGCCGGCACCGACAGGGTCGAAGACGATGGGCACGCCATGGGCAGCTGCCGATTTCCCAGCTGCCAGCATGGCCTCCAGCGTCCACTGCTGGAGCGTCCCCAGATTGAGGACCAGGGCCTTGGCAACAGCTGCCATTTCGGCGACTTCCTCGACGGCGTTGGTCATGGTCGGCGACGCGCCGATAGCCAGAGTCGCATTGGCGCAGTCGGTCATGGTGACGAAATTGGTGATATGGTGAATGAGGGGCCGCTGGCGGCGCAGTTCCTCAAGGGCCTTGGCGACGGCCGGAATGAGTTCCATCTTCATCCCCCCTTCTAGACGTGGAGCTTGAGGATGGCCTTCTTGATGGCCTTCCCCTGCCCGTCAGGCGCGCAGAGGCAGCGATGGCCGTCAGCCGGCGTGAAGATGGCATACGTGCCGGGCGTCATGGCAATGACCGTATCGTCGGCGACGTCGGGATTGTAGAACCAGGCATCGCTGTCGGCCCGGCTGTCATCGACGACGGGGCCGGCCTGACACAAGGGCTGCCAGCCGATGTTCTCTTCGCCTTCGAGGACGTATTGGACGTCGATGTAGTCGCGGTGGGCTTCCATCAGGCGCTGACTGGCCGGTGCCGTTTCCGTGACGTCGACGTTCATGTAATTGACCGTATCAAAGGTATGGCGTCCGGGCTTCAAGTCCGACTTGACCAGCGCAGACAGCTTTTCAATCCACGGCCGGATATATTCCGGCAGGAAACGGCTTTCCTTTTCATATTGGGAAATATTACCTACGAACATGGGATTCCCTCCTAATCTTCGTCGCTGGCTTCGCGGGCTGCGACGTTTTTATCGAACAAGGCATCGGCGAACTGAGCTGCATCGAAAGGACGCAGGTCGTCAACGCCTTCGCCGACGCCGACCCAACGGACGGGGACACCCAATTCCCGTTTGACCGACAAAATGACGCCACCTTTGGCCGTCCCGTCCAGTTTGGTCAGGACGACACCCGTCAGGGGAACGACATCGCCGAAGAGCTTGGCCTGGCTGACGGCGTTCTGGCCTGTCGTGGCATCGAGGACGAGAAGCGTTTCCTGAGGTGCCCCTTCAATGTTGCGGCTGGCGACGCGGGCCATTTTCCGCAATTCTTCCATGAGGTTGGACTTGGTCTGCAAGCGGCCGGCCGTATCGACGAGGAGGATATCCATGCCCTTGGCCTTGGCCGACGCCGTGGCATCAAAGACGACGGCTGCTGCATCGGCACCTTCCTGATGCTTGACGATGGGTACGCCGACGCGGTCCGCCCAGATGGTCAGCTGTTCCGACGCAGCGGCACGGAAGGTATCGCCGGCGGCGAGCATGACCGATTTCCCCTGCTGCTTGTAATATTTGGCCAGTTTGCCGATCGTCGTCGTCTTGCCGACGCCGTTGACGCCGACGATGAAGATGACCCGCGGCCCGTCTGTTTCCGGCAGGGGCTCGTCGTTTTCATTGAGCAGGGCGACGATGCATTTTTCCAGATACGGGACGACGTCGTTGCCGTCTTTGATTTCCTTCGATTTGACGCCAGTCCGTATCTGGTCCAGGAGGTATTCCGTCGTTTCGACGCCGATGTCGCCGGTGAGCATGACCGCTTCCAGGTCATCGTACATGTCGTCGTCGATTTTGGCATAACCGCGGACGACAGTTTCGATGTTCTGAATGAGCGAATGTTTCGTCTTTTCTAAGCCTTTGCGCAGTTTTGAAAAAAATCCCATAGTTATGTTCCTTCCTTTAACAATTCATCTACTTTGACAGTCAGCAGGCGCGACACGCCTTTTTCTTCCATGGTCACACCCAAAAGGGTATTGGCCGCTTCCATGGTCTTGCGGCGGTGGGTGATGACGATGAACTGCGTCGCACCGCTGTAATTCTTGAGGTATCGGGCCATGCGTTCGACATTGGCTTCGTCCAGGGCGGCGTCGACTTCATCGACCAGGCAGAACGGCGCCGGATGATAGGCCAGAAAGGCCAGGAGCAGGGCGATGACCGTCAGGGCCCGTTCGCCGCCAGAGAGCAGGGTCAGGGACTGCTGCTTCTTTCCCGGCGGGCGGATATAAATTTCTACCCCAGCTTCCAGGATATGTTCCTTGTCAGTCAGGGCCAGGTGGGCCGTGCCGCCGCCGAAGAGACGGCTGAAGATATCCTGGAAATGGACGCCGATTTCCTTGAAGGCCTTAGCGAACTGTTCGGCCATGGCCGCGTCGATTTCAGCGACGACAGTCCGCAGCTTTTCCCGCGATTCTTTCAGGTCATCGCACTGGCGGTTATAGAAATCCCGCTTTTCCAGGGCTGTCTTGTATTCGTCTTCGGCTGCCGGGTTGATGGTCCCCAGGGCTGTGATCTGCCCTTTCAGGGAAGCTACCTTGTCGTGGAGCTCTTTCAGCGAGCCTTCGCGGCGCCGCTCCATGGCTTCCTGGCGGCTCAGGCCCTGCATGGCCAGCCTTTCTTCGTGATGGCTGATATCACTCTTGTACTTTTCCCGCTGGATGTCGGCAGCGTTGCAGCGCTGCTGCCAATCCTGATGGCGCCGGCGCAGATCATCGACGATGCCATCCAGGTCCTGACTCTGTTTCAAAGACTCATTACGGGTCTGATAAAAAGCTTCTTTGGCCTGGTCACAGCGGACCGTATCGGCTTCTTTCAAGTTAATATTTTTTGACAGTTCTGTCAACAGGTGGTCTGCTTCTTCCTGGCGGTGCCGCAAATCCTGACGGCGCTGGGCCAGGGCCTGTTCCTGAGATGCCAATTCCTGCTGCCATTTATCATGCTGGCGCAGCTGGTCGTCACTATGGCTGGCCTGTTCTGTCAGTTTGGCTACGGCGATCTGCCTTTCCGTCAAGGTCTGGCGGCACTGGGCGGCTTCGGCCTTGGCGGCATCACAGGCGTCCTGCCATTGCTGAACATCGGCAGCCGGCCCCGTTTCCATATCGGCCAGGGCGGCTTCCTTGGCGACTAGCCGGGCCTGCATATCGGCCCGTTCCTTTTCTAGCGTTTCGACGTGCTGATCAAAATCAGCCAGGGCCTGGCGGATTTCGGCCAGGTTCTTCTCTTCCTGGCCGCCCTGCCAGCGGGCCTGTTCTGCGGCCTGACTGGCTTTACGCCAGGCGTCTTCGGCCTGGGCCAGTTCCCGAGCAGATTCTTCGGCCTGCTGGCGCAGTTCCCGGCCTTCAGCGGCCAGGGCTTCCAATCGCTGCTGGCCACGGCGGCAGGTCTCCTGCAATTCCTGCAGCAGCGCCCGCCGGCTGATGAGGGAGCCTTCCTGATTGCGGGTACTGCCGCCGGTCAGGGAACCGCCGGCGTTGAACTGCGTCCCGTCGAGGCAGACGATGCGCAGGCGATGGCCGTATTTCCGGGCCACAGCCGATCCCGTATCCATGGTGTCGGCCAGAAGGGTCCGCCCTAAAAGGGAGGAAAAAACCTTTTCATATTTAGCCTCATACGTAATGGCATCAGAGGCAAAGCCGAGCATGCCCGGTTCGCCAGCAGCCCGTTCTTCATCGGCTGTCCGCTGCCGGCTGCGCAGAGTGTCCAAGGGCAGGAAGGTCGTCCGGCCTGCCTTTCTTTCTTTTAAATAAGAGATGGCCTGTTTGGCCGCCCTTTCGTCTTCGGCGACGACGTAGCGGACGGCACCGCCCAGGGCGACGTCGATGGCGACAGCAAAGCGCGACGGAATCTGGCAGAGTTCACCGACGGCGCCACACAACCGGCTGCGCCAGGGCTGGCTGGCCGTCAGGACGACTTTGACCGCCCGTCCCAGGCCTTCGTGTTCCTGTTCCATGCTCTGGAGGACGCGCAGGCGCTGGGAGGCAGCGTCGACATCGCCGCGCAGGCGACGGTATTCGTCTTCCCCTTTTTTCAGGCGCTGCCCTTTTTCCCGGGCCGTCTGCCGCAGCGAGGCGGCCTGCCCTTCAAAGGCGGCAGCCTTTTTCTGGCACGCATCCTGCCGGGCCTGAGATTCCTTATAGCGGGCTTCTGCTGCTGTCAGGTCCTGCTTCTTGTCATCCCATTGCTTCAGAGCCTGCTGGCAGGCGGCATTTTCTTCCAATCGGCGGCGCAGGTCTTCGCTGTCCCGGCGCAGCATGAAAGCATCGCGGCTGCGCTTGGAGTTGGCGTCGACCCGTTCCTGCAGGGCTTTTGCCGCCGCTTCGGCCTTGGCTTCGGCTTGCCCGAACAGGGTCTGGGTCAGGGCCAGGGCTTTCTGGGCCGCAGCCAGTTCAGCCCCTTTCTGAGCCTTCTGGGCCTGCAAGGCCTCCTGCTGTTCCTGCCAGGCAGTCTGGCGCTGCTGAAGCTGGGCGGCATCGCCAGCGGCCTGTGCTTCGTTCTCGGCGAGTTCGGCCTGTCGCTGCCGGCAGGCCTCGCGGCGATGGATGAGGCTGTCCAGCTCGTTGTGGACGGCCATGGCTTCTTCATCGAGACGGCGCAGTTTTTCATCGTCTGCGGCCATGACGTCCAATAAGGCTTTGCGTTTCCCTTCGGTAGCTGCCAATTCCTGAGCGGCTTTTTCTTCTTCTGCCGCAGCCATCATGCGGTTGTTTTCGGCCTTGGCCAGGAGGCGTTCACTGTTGCGCAGTTCCTGCAAGGTCACGGTCCCTTCATAGGCCAGGCGCTCGCTGTCGAGGCAGCGGAACTTCTGCAGTGTCTCTGCCTGTTCCTGCAAGGGTTCCAGCCGTTCTTCAAGGACGCTCATGAGGTCGCGGATGCGCTCCAGGTTACGCTCGGTTTCGGCAATCTTGCGCAGGCCGTCGGCTTTGCGGCCTTTAAAGCGGCTGATGCCGGCGACTTCTTCAAAGATGACCCGCCGCTCTTCGGGCTTGCTGTTGAGGATGCGGTCGACGCGGTTCTGGCCGATGACGGCCATGGAATCCTGGCCGATGCCCGTATCGGCAAAAAGGATGTGGATGTCCTTGAGGCGGCACGGCCGGCGGTTGATATAGTATTCACTGTCGCCGGACCGGAAGAGGCGCCGTGTGACGACGACTTCCGTGAATTCCGTATCCAGGGCGTGATCGCTGTTGTCGAAGTACAGCGAGACTTCCGCTGCCCCCTGGGGCCGGCGGGTCTGGGTCCCGGCAAAGATGATGTCTTCCGACTTCTGGCCCCGCAGCTGGCGGACATTCTGTTCGCCCATGACCCAGCGGACGGCATCGGAAATATTGCTCTTGCCGCTGCCATTGGGCCCGACGATGGCCGTAATGCCCTTGTCGAAGGTCAGGGTCGTCTTATCTGCAAAGGACTTGAAGCCCCGCAGTTCCATTTTCAATAATTGCATAGTTTCTACTCTCTCTGTGGACTGCCGGGGCGGACATCATTCCCGTCTATGCGGCAGTCCTGCTTATTTACTCGTACAGTTAATCATACCATAATTACCGGCCTGCCGCTACTATGACGGGCCACGACAGGCACTGGGCAAAGTTTCTGTAAAATATCGGGGAAAACCTTGACGAGTCCTGTCTTAATGGATTATATTAGAATTTGGGTTTGAAGGCCCTCATTCTGCAGAAAGGGAGAGTACCGTAATGATTCAAGTTTATAAACACAGCAACGGCCATCTGGAAGACAATATTTCCCTGGCATCGGCTGAAAAAGGATCCTGGATCCACGTCGTAAATCCCGATTCCGAAGATTTACAGCTCGTATCCATGGTCACGGAAATCCCCACTGATGTTCTGAAAACCGCCTTGGACACGGAAGAACGTTCCCACGTTGAAATCGAAGACAACTACATCTTCGTCGTCATCAACATCCCGATCATCCTGGAAACGGATAGTTATGACACCTTGCCGCTGGGCATTTTCATTACACCGGACTTCATCATCACCCTCTGTATTCAAGAAACAGAAGTCATGCGCGCCTTTACGGAGAATAAATATCCCCTGTTCTATACCTTCAAGAAGACGCGTTTCTTATTCCAAATCTTATACCGTTCGGCGACGCTGTTCCTGCGCTACTTGATGCAGATCAACCGCCGTACCGATGACATCGAGGAAATCCTGCGTCATTCCATGCGCAACAAGGAATTCTTCCTGCTCCTGGAATTACAGAAATCCTTGACGTACTTCACGTCGGCCCTGCGCAGCAACGGCATCGTCATGGAACGGCTCATGCGCCTGCGCCGCAATACGTCGCTCCACCATCTCATCAAGATGTATGAAGAAGACGAAGACCTCCTGGAAGATGTCATCATCGAGAACAAGCAGGCTATCGAAATGGTCGAGATGTATTCCAACATCCTCATGAATATGTCCGACACCTTTGCGTCCATCATTTCCAACAACCTGAACCTGGTCATGAAATTCCTGGCCTCCATTACGATTATGCTGGCCGTCCCGACGATCATCTTCAGTCTGTGGGGCATCAACGTCCCCGTCCCTTTCCAGGACACGACAGCCGGCTTCTATTACGTCGTAGGCATTGCCATGTTCTGTACCATCGTCGCCGTCATCATGCTCTGGCGGAAGGATTTATTCTGAAAGGCCCTTCACCATGCTCTTTATGGGTTCAAAAGAGCGGCGGTGAATGGGACAGGGCCCGTATTTTTGCAACGCTTCCATATGCATTTTTGTCAAATATCCCTTGTGCACGGCAAAGCCGTACTGGGGATATTTTTTGTCGTATTCAACCATGAGGCGGTCACGCGTGACTTTGGCGATGATCGACGCCGCGGCGATGGACGCGCTCAGGGCGTCGCCGTGGACCAGGGACTTATGGGGCACGGTCAGTTCCCGGAGGGGCATGGCGTCGACCAGGACAGCTTCGGCAGGCACGGCCAGGCCGTTGACGGCATCGTACATCCCCTGCATAGTAGCGTGATAGATATCGAGTTCGTCGATTTCCTTTTCCGACTTGGCCACGCAGGAGACGGCAACGGCTTCAGCCATGATCTTATCATAAAGTACGTCCCGCTTGGCTGGCGGGACTTTTTTGCTGTCATTGAGGCCGGGACATTCCCAGTACGGCGGCAGGATGACGGCGGCCACCATGACCGGGCCGGCAGCCGGGCCGCGGCCGGCTTCGTCGATACCGGCCACGTGATACAACCCTTCGTTGTAGTAAGCCGTTTCCTGATCATACATATGGAGGACCCGTTCCCGTTCGGCTTCTTCCCGGATTTTCTGGCGCATATAGGCGGCGGCCAATTTGCGGACTGACACGCGGCCGTCTTCTTTCATGGCTGCCAGGAGGTCCTGGACGTCACCGCCAGCGGCCAGGCGGGCCTTGAGGTCGGCGACGCGGAGTTTCCCGATGTCCATAGTCAGTCCTCCCCTTCCCATTCGCCCAGCCGATCCAGAGAGATGGCGCCGATCTTGCCCTCACGGAATTCTTTGAGGA
Source organism: uncultured Megasphaera sp. (assembly GCA_902464195.1). Lineage (GTDB taxonomy): Bacteria > Bacillota > Negativicutes > Veillonellales > Megasphaeraceae > Megasphaera. Next base: position 3,320 of record CABQJB010000019.1, on the reverse strand, counting down.
TGAGCTTATACGTCTTTTCCAGGTCGACGACGCCGCCGGAAACGATACAGCCCCGCTTGCGGCCGATGGCTTCGATCGTATCCAGCGGTTTGTCACAGAGGGTTTCCAGTTTATAACGGGCCTTCAATTCATCGGGGTACTGGGCCGACAGCTGTTCGATGAGCTGCATGATGACCGTTTCCATGTCGAAGACCGTATCGGAAATGGCCCCTGTCGCTGCCAGCCGGTAGGCGCTGACCTGGTTTTCCAGTTTCGGCCACAAGACGCCCGGCGTATCCAGGAGGTCGAGCTGGTCGCCGATGTGGACCCACTGCTTGCCCTTCGTTTCGCCAGGCTTGTCGGCCGTCTTGGCGGCACTGCGTCGGGATAACTTATTGATGAGCGTCGACTTGCCGACGTTGGGGATACCCAGAATCATCGTGCGGACGGCGCGGTTCTTGAGGCCCCGGGCCTTCCAGCGGGCCAGCTTCGGCGCCGCCAGGGACCGGACCAGGGAAATGAGCTGTTTCACGCCCTTGCCGCCTTTGCTGTTCAAGGCCAGAACCTTGCGGCCCTGTTGCTTGTAATAGGCCACCCATTCGTCGAGGATGGCCGGGTCGGCCAGGTCGGCCTTGTTGAGGACGACGATGGACGGCTTATCGCCGATGAGGGACTTGATCATAGGATTGGTACTGCTCATAGGGATGCGGGCATCGACGAGCTCGATGACGACGTCGATGACCTTTAGATTTTCCTGAATAAGGCGCTTGGCCTTGGCCATATGGCCGGGATACCAGTTGATTATCATAGTGAATCTCCTTTGGTGATGAGAAAAAAGGGCTTGTCGAACGACGACAAGCCCTTTTTAGTTGTTAGTGGCTAGTTGTTAGTTTTTAGTAGATGGCTTTATTTTAAAACTTCTAACTGCAAACTACAAACTCACGCTATTAGCCTTCTCTTGTTTCAGTGAGTTTCTGGATGTGGGCGACGACTTCGTCGATCGGTTTGGCGCCTAAATCGCCTTTGGAGCGGTCGCGCAGGCCGAGGGTGCCGTTTTCCATTTCTTTATCACCGACGACAGCCATGTACGGTACTTTTTCCATCTGTGCCTTGCGGATCTTGTAGCCGATTTTTTCACTGCTTTCGTCAACTTCGACGCGGATGCCCAATTTCTTGAACTTCTTAGCCAGGTCTTTGCAGTAAGCCAGGTGTTTGTCGGAGATGGGCAGGAACTTGATCTGGACCGGAGCTAGCCATACCGGGAAAGCACCGGCATAGTTTTCGGTGATGATACCCAGGAAGCGTTCGATACTGCCGAAGCAGGCGCGATGTACCATGACCGGACGATGTTTCTGGCCATCTTCGCCGATGTAGGTCATGTCGAAGCGTTCCGGCATGAGCATGTCGAGCTGGATGGTACCGCACTGCCAGGTACGACCGATGGAGTCTTTCAGGTGGAAGTCCAGTTTCGGGCCGTAGAATGCGCCGTCGCCTTCGTTGATGACGTACGGGATGTGGCGTTCTTCGATGACGTCATGCAAGGTCTTGGTAGCCAGTTCCCAGATTTCGTCGGACCCCATGGAGTCTTCCGGACGGGTGGACAATTCGACGTGGTATTCCAGGCCGAACTGTTTGTAAGCCTTGTCGAAGAGGTCCATGACGCCGGAGATTTCTTCTTTCATCTGGCTCGGCAGCATGAAGATGTGGGCATCGTCCTGAGTGAAGCAACGGACGCGGAAGAGGCCGTGGAGGGCACCGTGGAGTTCATGGCGATGGACCAGACCGAGTTCAGCCATGCGCATGGGGAAGTCGCGGTAGCTGTGGACGTTGCTCTTGTAGACCAGGATGCCGCCCGGGCAGTTCATCGGTTTGATGGCGTAAGGCTGTTCATCGATGGTCGTGAAATACATGTTGTCGCGGTAGTGATCCCAGTGGCCGGACTGTTCCCAGAGATGACGGTTGAGGATCATCGGGGTCATGATTTCGTCATAATCGGCTTCGTCATGGAGTTCATGCCAGAATTTAAGCAGGTTGTTGCGCAGGATCATTCCCTTGGGATGGAAGAACGGGAAGCCCGGGCCTTCTTCGTGGAAGCTGAACAGGTCGAGCTGTTTGCCCAATTTACGGTGGTCGCGCTTTTCAGCTTCTTCCATCATCTTCAGGTATTCATCGAGTTCCGATTTCTTTTCAAAAGCGGTCCCGTAAATACGCTGGAGCATCTTGTTGTGTTCATCGCCGCGCCAGTAAGCACCGGCAACAGTGCGCAGCTTGAAGGCCTTGACGGCACCAGTCGAAGCGCAGTGCGGACCGGCACAGAGATCGACGAAGTCACCCTGGCGGTAGATGGAGATGACGGCATCTTCCGGAAGGTCTTCGATGAGTTCTACTTTATAATCCTGGCCAGCGTCTTTGAAGAGTTTCAAAGCGTCAGCACGGGACAAGACTTCTTTGGTAATGGGAAGGTTTTCTTTGACGATCTTAGCCATTTCAGCTTCAATGGCAGCAAAGTCTTCCTGTGTGAAACGGTGTTCCGTATCGAGGTCATAGTAGAAACCGTTTTCAATGGACGGGCCAATAGCGAATTTGACGCCCGGGAAGAGGTGCTGGATAGCCTGAGCCATGACATGAGATGCTGTATGGCGGAGCGTATCTTTCCCTTCCTGATCAGCAAAGGTGAGGAATTCAACGGTCGAGCCGTCGACGATGGTTTCGCGGAGGTCCGTGACTTCACCGTTTACCTTTGCGACTAATACTTTCTTTGCAAGACTGTTGCTGAGCTGTTTGACAGCTTCGGCAAGAGAGATGCCATCGGGAAACTGTTTTTTGCTTCCGTCTTTTAATACTAATTCTGCCATTACAAACATCCTCCTTAATAAAAAAAGCTCCCGTCCTCAAGGGACGAGAGCATAACTCACGTGGTTCCACCCTAGTTCACCGGAAAATCCGATGTACTCAAGCGCGATAACGGGGCGGCCGGGACTCCCTACTCACTTCAGAAATCCTGCTCCAAGGCGGTAACTTGCCAGACTCTATAAAGCACTCTCACCCATGTGCCTCTCTCTGTGATAAAGGAGCTATCAAGTGTTGTCCTTTTCAAAGCATCTTACATATCTCTATGTATGCGTAAATTATACGGCAGGAAATTGGGGTTGTCAAGGGAGAAAAGAGGCTGTCTTAAAGCGACAGCCTCTTTTTGAGTTTGTAGGGGGCGCCCGTGGGCGACCCGCCAGGTATTTGTATGATGCTTCTAGCAACTTGAATAGGAAATCACACATATGCTGAAACGGGTTCGCCACGTGCGAACCCCTACGGGCTAGGGGTTAGGGGTTAGGGATTAGGGA
>CABQJB010000018.1 GCA_902464195.1 uncultured Megasphaera sp. | reverse complement strand
AAACTATAAAGTAAACGGGGCCTCGCATGATGACAAAATTCTTCGTGCGACAGCCTCTTTTTCTGTAGGGGTGACCACGTGGGGCGCCCGTTCACAAGTATCCCACATATACCTGGCGGGCTCGCCCTCTACAGCGGTCCGTTTCAACAACCGTCCTGCCATTCCTTGCAGTCATGGCCTGGCGGGCTCGCCACGTGCGAGCCCCTACAAACAGCAAACTATATACGTCAATCGTGGCGGATGAGGAGCTGTATGTTTTCTTTTTTGTAGGTCGTGTAGATGCTTTTGATGAACTGGTGCTTGAGGACGGCTTCATCGACGATGTTGCGGATACGCAGGACGACTTTGAAGGAAATGCCGTATTCCCCCATCTGGTCATAGCGGACGAGGGGCTCGAAGCCGGTGACGCCGTATTCGCTGTGGTCGAGGATGTGCCGGGCTACGCCGAGGGTGACGTCTTCGACGTGCTGCAGGTCGTTGTCATAGGTAATGGTCAAGGGAATGGAAATGGTACATTCAGCCAAGGGCTGTTCATAGTTGGTCAGCGTCGCTGTGGCGATGCTCTTGTTCGGGACGATAACCATATTCCCCGTCGCCGTGCGGATGGTCGTATTGCGCCAGTTCATGTCGACGACGCGGCCCGCTTCGCCGCTGGCCAGGCGGATATAATCGCCCATATGGACCTGTTTGGACACGAGAGTCGTAATACCGGAAAAGAGATTGGCCAGTGTGTCCTGCAGGGCCAGGGCCGATGCCAGGCCGCCGGCGCCGAGAGCCGTCAGGAGCGGTGAAATGGAAATGCCGTAGGAACTGAGGATGAAGAGGATGCCCACCATGTAGACGCCCAAATCGACGACGGTCGTCAAGATGGACGTCGTTGCCGCTTTATCGCCGCTCTTGGACAGCTTGTCCTTCAAAAAAGACGAGGCCGTATGAGCACAGAAAAAAGTCACCGTAACGATGACGACGCTGTGATAATGATAGGACAGGCCATGCTGGACGAAATCGGGCAGGTTCAGGATATCCTTGGTCAGCTGGATGCCCAGGAGGATGCCCAGCAGGGTCGGCATGAAGCGGAAAATATTGCGCCAGCTGTTACGCGGGACTTTCGTCACGCGGCTCAGCACTTCGATGACGACGCGGAAAACGCCGTGCAGGATGGCGATGCCGATGATAATGAACAAAATAAAGGCCAGGAAATGGACGTGCGGCCCGCCATATTCCAATTCATAGGAAAAAGTATTCACAATGGAATCCATAAAAAAAAGCCTCCTCCGAAGCAAAAAATCTAAAATAATAATGATTTATTATACTCCGGAGAAAGGCAAACAACAATATGGCAATGGTTACAGTTCCATGTCACTTTTCAGGACAGGTGCCGCAAAGAACGGACGATGTGCTTGCGGCAGGAATAGTAGACGGCAAACAAGGCCAGGACCGTAATCAGCCAGCTGACGGGGTAGTTGAACATGAGCATGAGGAAATCCGGTTCATGAGCAAAAGCCGTATGCAGCCAGATGACGCGGACGCCACAGATACCGGCCAGGGCGACGATAGCCGGCGGCAAGGAATAGCCGTAGCCGCGGAGCGTCCCCGACAAGATTTCAATGATACCGTTCAAATACTGGGCACCAGTGGCACAAAAAATGCGAATCGTACCCAAAGCGATAACCGCTTCATCCGTCGTAAACAGGTGCATCAAAAGATGGGGAAAACAAAGGATGGGAATGGTGACAATCGCCAAAAAAAGGGCTTCTACGCCCAAAGCCACTTTGGTGATGCGGAAACAGCGGCGCAAATTACGAGCTCCGTAATTCTGGCCGATAAAGGTCGTCACGGCCTGGCCGAAGGCATTGACGAAACAGTAGACGTTGATTTCAATGATCAGGGCCGCTGCCGACGCAGCCATCGCCGCCGGGCCCAGGCGGTTGAGCGATGACTGGATGAGCATATTGGACAGAGCAAAAATCATCCCCTGGACGCCGGCAGGCACGCCAATGCGCAAGATGATATGAAGAGCGCCTGTATCCAGTTGGAACGGCCGGAAAGCCAGGGCAATCGAATCGTGGGTCCGGCATAATAACAGGAAGAGGATGAACGCATTGACGGCATAAGAAAAGACCGTCGCCCAAACGACACCAGCCAACCCGGCTCCCAGGACCAAAACCGAAGCCAGATCGAGGCCCAGGTTGAGCAGACTGGTGACGACCAGGCTGTACAATGGCGTCTTTCCATCGCCGCAGCTTCGGAAAATAGCCGCTTCAAAGTTATATAAAGAAATAAAAGGCAGGCTGAGCAAAAAAACGCGGAGATATAACCCGGCCATCTCATAGACGTCATCGGGGACGCCCAGCCAGGACAAGGCTAATGGCGCCAGCCCTTCGCCGACGAGCATCAACAGGATGCCGACACCCAGGGCCAGGCATATCGCCGTGCGGACAGTCCGGCCGATGCGGTCATACTGCCGGCCGCCCAGGAACTGGGCCAGCGTCACATTGGCTCCCAGGGACAGCCCCAGGAGCATCGTCACCAGCAGGCTGACGACAGGCATATTATTGCCGACGGCCGCCATGGCATTGGTGCCGACGAACTGTCCCAGGATGAGGACGTCGGCACCGTTGAATAATTGTTCAAAAACCCCGGTCACACCGATAGGCAATGCGAATTTCACCAGCTTATCGGCAATAGAGCCGTGCAACATATCCATTTCAATACCCCAGCTGTGCTAACCAGGCCAGGACACTGTCTTTCGCCTGGACGACATCGTCACGGGAAACGGTATAAGCGTTGCTTTCGACATCAGCTCCCGGTTCAGCCTGGGCAACGCTGGTTACCGTACCGGCCAGGCCGCTGCCGCCATGGGTCGAGAAGGGAATAATTTTTTTGCCGCCAAACGTATGGCTGTCCAGGAAAGTATAGACCGGCATGGGAAGGTCGCCCCACCAGATTGGATAGCCCAGGAAAATCGTGTCGTACTGGCTCAAATCGCCGAACGTATCCTGGATGACCGGCCGGACTTTGCGCATGAGTTCCAGTTTGGCCTTGGCAACCAGCGCTTTGTGGTCCGTCGGATAGGCTTCAGCCGGCGTGATGCGGAAGACATCGGCGCCAGTCTTGTCGGCAATGATTTGACCGATATACTGGGTACTTCCCTGCAAAGCGCTCATATCACTGCCTTCCGGTTCCGAAAAGTAAATGACGGCGACGCGGCTGTTCGTATGCTGGCCTTCCTGCTTCCCCGAAGCCGGCCCCTTGATGGAAGCGCCGGCATTGGCATCGACAGAAGCGACATTCTGTTTCTTTTCCGTCGCCCCCGTCTGTCCATCGGCCTGGGTCGTACCATTGCCGCAGGCAGCCAGACTGACGGCCATCAAAATAGCTCCTACAAGGGATAAGAATTTCTGTTTTTTCATCATCATTAGATTTTCTCCTTTACATAATTCAAGCGCGCAGGCGGCGGGCCGCTACCATCTGATACAACTGTTCGACGACGTCAGGATCTTCATGGGAAAAGAAGGCGCTGTCTGCTGAATCGAAAGCCGAAAGGCATTCCATTTCTTCCCCGGTCAGGGTGAAATCGAAAATATCCAGGTTCTGTTCCATCCGGTCGCGGTGCGTCGACTTAGGGATGACGACGATATCCTGCTGTACTAAAAAGCGCAGGGCCGCCTGAGCAGCCGTCTTATGATGAGCTGCTCCGATTTTCTTCAAGGCCGGCTGGTTGAAGAAATCCTTCTTCCCTTCGGCAAAGGGCCCCCAGGCCTCATGAACGATGCCATAGCGTTCCATGACCTGATGCAGCTTCTTCTGCTGGTGAAACAAGTGGGTTTCGACCTGGTTCACAGCCGGAATGATTTCGACATTATGGCACAAATCGACGAGGCGGTCACCAAAGAAGTTCGACACGCCGATGGCCCGCAGCTTCCCTTCTTTATAGGCTTCTTCCATGGCCCGATAGGTCCCATAATAGTCGCCAAAGGGCTGGTGGATGAGCATAAGGTCGACGTAATCGGTCTGCAGGCGGCGCAGGGAATCGTCGATAGATTGGCGGGCCCTGTCATAACCGCTGACGTTCATCCAGATTTTCGTCGTCAAAAAGACGTCTTCCCGGCGGACGCCGGATTCTTTGATAGCCGTCCCTACTTCATACTCATTGTCATAGGACTGGGCCGTATCGATGAGGCGATAGCCTACATGGAGAGCATCTTCCACGCAGCGGACGCAGTCTGCCGGCGAAACCTGATAGACACCGCAGCCCACTTTCGGCATGTCAATGCCATTGTTCAAGGTAACATATTCCATAATCAGTGGCTCCTTTTTGTAGCTTCATTTCTTTCACACGTATAGTATAAAAAAAACGAGGCTTCTACAGAAGTCTCGTTTCGTTTCGCACTATAAACCGCTAGTTATCACTCTGGGAGATGACGTTTTCTACGGCAGTCAGGAAGCGGGCCGTCACCTCATCGGGCTGCGGGCTGTGCAGGATGCCATAAGGCATAGAATAGGGCCATGCGACCGGCAGGATACGCAGCAGCGGATGAACGGCTTTCCACATCGGAAAGGCCACTAACAGAGCATCGCCGTTTTCACAGGCATTGAAGACGCTGACGTCGTAAAAATCGAACGTGCGGACATGGATATCGGGGTGGTGCCTCTCTAATTCGTCGCGAAGGGCATCCATTTCCGCAGCCCATCCCCGTTTGATGACATACAGCGTTTCCCCGCTCAAATCCTCCCAGGTCAGCTTTTCACGGCCGGACAGGCGGTGCGTCAGGCCGACGGCACAGCAGACGGGTTCGTCCCGTAATTTCAAAGCCGGGCTGCCCGGATAATACTGCTGGGTCCCATCATCGAAGACACCGGCGACGATATCGATGTTTTCACCGAGGTTGCGCAAAATCGCCCGGGCATTTTCCGGCGTATTATCGAAAGGGATGACGCGGAATTTGATATCCGGAATGAGTTCATGGATATGGGGCCACAAGTCGAGCAGGACCTGGACCGGCGTCATCAAAGACGTGCCGATGCGGATACAGGGACCTTCCTGACGCGCCGCCTGGTTGGCCCGATGCAGGGCTTCCTGCGAATACTGTATCATATAGACAGCATCTTTGTATAAGGATTTCCCCGCTTCGGTCAGGGTCAACCCCCGGTGCGTGCGGACAAAAAGGCGCAAGCCCACATCGTGTTCCAGGCTGTTGACCTGTTTGATGACGGCTGGCGCCGAAATGAACAAGGCTTCCGCAGCCTTATTAAAACTTCCTGCTTTGGCAACGGCTACGAACGTATCGAGTACATTATTATATAACATAGTCCTATCCCCTTTCTATGGATTCATTATACCATAAAAGAGGATAGGACCTGACATTATAAACTTTCCCGGAAGATATCGATGATTTCCTGGCGGTCCAGCTTCTTATAGCCGCCGTCGAGAATCAGCGTGACATCTGCCAAGGCTTCTAGCATCGTTTCATCGGCACCTAATTCGCGGATAGATAAGGCGACGCCGATTTCCTTCATCCATGCTGCCATGCAGGACAGCCCTTCCTGAGCTACTTGTTCGTCCGTCTTGCCGGCAGCCTGGACGCCCCAGACGTTTTCAGCAAAGCGCTTGAATTTAGGAAGTCCATAAGGCAGGATATGGCGATAGTATGGCAGGGAAACGGCAGCCAGCGTCATGCCGTGCGTCGCATTGGTATAGCCGCCGACGGCCTGACCCAGCATATGAACCATCCAGTCGCCCGATTTCCCGCAGGAAATCAGCGTATTCAGAGCCCAGGTAGCCGTCCACATGATATTGCTGCGGGCTTCGTAATCCTGAGGATTTTTCACAGCGATCCGGCTGGAATGGATGACGGACCGCATCAGGCCTTCGCTGATATAATCGCTGGTCGTATCGTCGTCACCGGAGAAATACTGTTCGCAAATGTGGTTGAAGATATCATAGATACCGGCTTTCATCTGGTATTCCGGTACGGTCATGGTATAGCGCGGATTGAGGATGGAGAATTTCGGCATGACATCTTCACTGGCAAAGATGTGTCCGATTTTCTGCTTCGTGTCGCTGTTGGTGATAACCGAGCCGGCATTCATTTCCGAACCGGTACCGGCCATGGTGAGAACGCAGCCTACCGGGAGTATCTGGCAATCCGGTTCTTTAAAGCGGATGAAGTATTTGTCCCACGGGTCTTCGTCGCAGTGGACCGAGACGGCAACAGCCTTGGCATAGTCGCAGACTGAGCCGCCGCCGACAGCCAGCAGCAGGTCGGCCTGGTGCTGACGGGCGATGTCAATGCCTTCGTAAAGCTTTTTCAGCGTCGGATTGGGCATGACCCCGGAGATTTCCGTTACCTGCTTGCCCTGCTGCTTGAGCAGCTGCATGACGGCATCATAGATACCATTCTTCTTGATGGAGCCGCCACCGTAAATCAATACGACATTGTCCCCATATTTCGGCAGTTCCTGATTGAGGAACTGCAGCGAATCTTCCCCAAAATAGAGCTTTGTCGGATTGTGATATGCAAAGTTACCTAACATAGGTTGTTTCCTCCTTGATGATGTGCATTATTTATGTCATCGCAGCCAGGCTGCGTTATCCTCTCGATGAGACAGATCCGGAATTAGTCGTTGTCCCAGGCCGGAGCGGCTGTATAATCATCATTTTCAGAATACACATGGGACTGCGGTCCCTGAGCGGCAGCAGTTGGGACGTATCCAACGACAGCAGCCTGGTAATCACCATTTTCACTATATGTATGCGCTGCCGGGCCCTGTGCCATAGTATCCGGCATACTGTCGGCGACAGCTGCCTGATAATCTCTGTTTTCCCCATACGGCTGTACATCAGCAGAAGCCGCAAAAGCAGCACCGCTGACTAAAGACAGGGACAAGACCATAACAGATACCATTTTTTTGAACATATTGTTTTTCATTTGTAATAACGCTCCTTTAAGAATACATGTCTTTTATTTCTTTCAACACGTATAGTATAAAGAAAACGAAGCCCTTACAGAAGTCTCATCTCGTTTTGCACTATAAACCGTTAGTTATTACTCAGCGGATTGCGCTTTCGAGCTGTATCCCGTTTTGACCTGCTGAATCCAATGGTCTACGGCAGAAGCCTTGGTGACCATGTCGCTGCCGCCATTGGAATCAAACTGGATTTCCATAGACGGGCCAAAGGCTGCCCCGCTGCAGTCCCGCTTCATGTCTTTGATGACATGTCCCGGCCAGCCTCCATGGGTCATGAAGGGAATGACCGTCTTCTGCTGCCAGTCCTGGCTTTCCAAAAAGGATTTCATGGCCGGCGCCATCGTATACCACCACGTCGGCGTCCCGACGGCAATGACGTCATAATCGGACGGGTCATAGGCTAAAGGCTGGATGGCCGGTTTATACCCTGCCTGTACTTCGCGCTGCCCCTGGTCGACGACTTCCATATAGCTTCCTTCATAAGGCTTTACCGTTTGAATACGAGCAATATCAGCTCCCGTAGCCCGCTGCATCTGTTCGGCGATTTTGGCCGTGTTGCCATTGGACCAAGAATAATAAACAATTAACATCTTCATCATAAGATCTCCTTTTCATATTGCTTACAGCATTATCATATCAGCCTGCTCCTTGAATGTAAAAAGCTTATATCAAATGTCTAGACATTCATCAATTGTATTGCAGTTTTTTCTCAAACGTCGTATACTAAAGAAAATCCATACCCTAGGAGGAACTCCATGGAAATACGAACCCTGCAATACTTCCTGGCCGTCGCCAGGGAACAGAACATGACCGGCGCTGCCAATATGCTGCACATCACACAGCCGACGTTGTCCCGGCAGATGGCCGATCTGGAACAGGAATTGGGCAAACAGCTCTTCGTCCGGACTAACCGCAGCACGCTGCTCACGGAAGAGGGCATCCGCCTGCGCCAGCGGGCCGAGGAAATCGTATCCCTCGTCCAGCAGACGAAAGCCGAAATCAGCGACGACCAGCCGGAACTGACGGGTTGTATCCGCATCGGCGCCGGCGAAACACCGATCATACACTTCCTGACCGACACCTTTGCCAAACTGCAGCGGAAACACCCTGCCATTACGTGTGAGCTCTTTACAGGCAATGCCGATACGGTCGAAGAAAAGCTTTCCCACGGCCTCATCGACTTCGCCCTCTTCATCGAGCCTTTCAATCCGGAAAAATACGAATTCCTGCGCCTGCCCGAAAGCAACCGGGTCGGCATCATCACCCGCAGTGACACGCCCTGGGCCCAGCTGCCAGCCATCACGGCCGATACCTTGCGCCAGATTCCCCTGCTCGTCTCGTCGCGGACCGCCACGGCAGCCTTCGACGTCAGTCAGTGGTCCCAAGGGAAAGTGACAACAGAGACCTTGAAGGTCGTCGGAAAATTCGACCTCATCGCCAATGCGGCCCAGCTCATCCGGACGGGCATTACCAGCGCCATCGGCATTAACGGACTCTTCCAGCTCCAGACACCAGACCTGGCCTTCATCCCCCTGGAACCGGCCGTCACCGTCTCGTGTCTCGTGGCCTGGAAGAAATACCAGCTCCTGTCGCCGACATGCGAAGCCTTCTTGAAAAGCCTGAAAGAAGAAATCCATGGGCAGGGAAAGGACTGATTATCATGTTAGATTTACGGGTACTCCATTACTTTCTGACCGTCGCCCGCGAAGAAAGCATCACCCATGCCGCCGAAGCCCTGCACCTGTCCCAGCCGACGCTGTCGCGGCAGCTGCGGGACATGGAAGATATGCTGGGCAAAGAATTGATGATCCGCGGCCCCCGGCGCATCACCCTGACCGAAGACGGCTTGTTCCTGAAAAAGCGGGCGGAAGAACTCTTATCCCTGGCCAGCAATACGGAGCAGGAACTGCGCAGCGACGACACCGAACTTAACGGGACCATCCGCATTGGCTCGGCCGAATCAGACAGCGTCCGCTTCCTCATGCACGCCGCCCATGACATCCAGGCCAGGTATCCCCACCTGCATTTCCATATCACCAGCGGCGACGGCCCGGCTATGATGGAACTTCTCGACAAAAACCTCATTGATATGGCCATCGTTTATGGTCATGTCGATATGGAAAAATACGAAGTCCTCCCCTGCCCGACCGTCGACCATTGGGGCCTCCTCCTGCGCCGCGATAATCCGCTCTCGCAAAAAGAAAAAATCACCCCGCAGGATCTGTGGGATGAAAAACTCATCGTATCCAATCAGGTCTTACAGGGTGAAAATCATACTGACAGGCTGCAAGTATGGTTAAAAAAGTCCTTCGCAGACCTGAACATCAGCGCCACATACAGCCTGGCCTATAATGCGTCCCTCATGGTCAGCGAAGGGCTGGGTTCCTGCATCATGCTGGAAAAGATCATCCGCGTCCCAGAAGACGATGATACACTCTGTTTCCGCCTCCTGGACCCACCCATTTCCGACCGGCTGCTTATCGCCTGGAAGCGTTTCCAGCTGTTCTCCAAGGGGACGCAGCAATTCATCCAGCTCTTGAAGCAGGAAAAGGCTTCCTTGGACGCGATGACACCGCCTAGACCTTGATGGCCTTGATGAAGTGAGCCGGCACGCCGCCGACGACCGTGTCCGGCCGCACCACTTAGGCCCGGCGTACCCGGATACACACGATTTCCGGAGCCGGCCCCAGGCGGAACAGTTCCCCCCAGGCCCCATACCCGCTCGATACGACAGCCGTGAGCTGTTGAAACGATTTCAGGCCGTAATCCAGGGCGAAGAGACGCCGTATGACCCAGCGGTTCGGCCAGAACTGTCCGGCATGCGTATGCCCGCTGACATGTAAATCCCAGCCTTTTTCTGCCGCCTGGACAATATGCAGGGGCTCATGTTCCATAAAAATCGAAAAGGCCTGTTCCGGCGCCGCTTCAACCGGTGCCGACGGTGCGCAGTAATAATCTTCCCGTCCGAAGAGGACGACGCCGGGCAGGGGATGGACCGTTTCCCCATTGAGGCAGCGGATACCGCAGCGCGACAAGGCCATTTCTTCCAAAGGCAAGTCTTCTCCATACGTATCGTGATTCCCCATAACGGCGTACACTCCGGCCGGAGCCTGTATGCCTTTCAGTCCCGAAAAACTGCCTTCATATAAGACATATTTCAAGTTGCCATCAATGATATCCCCGCCGATGAGCACCATATCGGCATGGACGTCATTCAAATCGCGCCGCAGCTGACGGCTGAAGTCCAGCCCCAGTACCGGACCCAGGTGGATATCGCTGACAAAAGCCAGGGAAAAATCGCGGGCAATCGGTTTATCCGTCACGATATCGATAGTGCGGACCACGTGATGATGGCCGCGCCAGGCCCCGACAGCCAGGAGCAGCCAGGTCAGGCCCAAAGCGATGGCACTATAATGGACGGCAATCGAAGACTGCCAGACATCGTCCAGGCCGCCAATCTGGCAAAGCAGCCAGAGCACTAGGCCCGGCACCAGGAGCAGCGTCGCGTAGTAGGAAAAAGCAAACCAATAACCGCCAAAACGAGCCAATCCCCTCGTCACACGGGCCGGCAGGCGGTCAGACAGGATGTACGGCATGGCATAGACAACCGGCAGCAGGGCCATCAGTCCGAGCAAGACGTCCTGCCGTACTGGCAGGATATGGCGGAATAAAGCCCATTGTCCCCATATCGACAACTCGCCGATCAAGGCTAAGATGAAATAAAAGTAATGACGTTGTTTCAAAAGAATCACCCTCACGATACGCAAAAAGAGCCTGCTCACGCGTAGGTGCCGCAGGCATACCAGCCGCGGCCGGCCGTGACCAATCGACCTCCTTTCTGCACTTCTGATTACATTTTTATCTTAGCAGACGGGCATTGAAATGTAAAACACTTATAATTTATCTCTGGATATTTTTTTCGTATGACCATAGACGTGTGACGTACATACCTTTTCAAGTTTCTGATTACTTATCGAGTAAGGTGGCGTCATACCCGGGAACCGTTCCGATATAGACGATTACCGATTCAGACTCTGTATCCACTGCCGGACATCACTTTCAGAAGCCTCTGACGGGAAGCGCTTGCCTTCCAGCCAGTTGCCCGTACCGGCCATCTGCTGTAACTCTTCGCCGCTGTTGCCCAGGCCCGAGCTGGCCGACGTGGCAAAGGGGATGACCGTCTTTCCGCTGAAGTCATTGTGTTTGATGAAATTATCTACCGGCCAGGCGGCGCCGCCCCACCAGATAGGATAGCCGATGAAGACCGTGTCGTAGCCTTCCCAGTTATCAGCCTTGTCCTTGACCAGGGGGATGTCGCGCAGGCTGGCATCGTCGCGTTCGCGCGTCGTCCGGCTGTCTTTATTATTGTAATCCATGTCGGCTTCGGTGTATTCCTGGACCGGCTTCAGTTCCATGACGTCGCCGTTGGTCGCTTTGGCGATGTAGTTGGCTACCTTCTTGGTATGGCCGCCGGCCGAAAAGTAAACGACCAGGGTCTTGCCATTGCCCTTGGCCGGAGCCTGGGCCGCCGTATCGATCTTTTTCGAGGCGCTGGACGAGGCATCGGCGCCATTCGTATTGCCACAGGCAGCCAGGCCCAGGACCATGAGGCTGCTCAGGGCGAGCATTAATATTTTCTTCATCATCATTTGCTGACCTCCTGATTATTTCAAATAAGTATGGAAGAAATCGGCCATCTTGTCGAAGGGAATCTTGTCCATCTGGTCGTAGAGGTCGGTGTGGGTCGCACCGGGCACGATGAGGAGTTCCTTATTGTCCCCTTTGAGGCGCTTGAAAGCGTCTTCGCCGAAGTAACGGGAATGGGCCTTTTCACCGTGGATGACCAGGACAGCACTCTGTACTTCGCCGAGGTTCTGCAGAATCGGGTCGGAAATGAGGCCCATAGCCGACGTGACGTTCCAGCCGCCGTTGGAGTTGAGCGAACGGGGATGGTAGCCGCGCGTCGTCTTATAGTAGTTGTAGTAGTCCTTGACGAACCACGGTGCATCAGCCGGAAGGGTGTCGGGAACGCCGCCGGCCCGTTTATAATAGCCGTTCTTATAGTCGATGGTCCGCTGGTCGCTGATGGCTTTGCGCGTCGCCATGCGTTCTTTCTGCAGCGTGTCGGCGTCTTTTTCATAGTCGAAATAGCCGTTGGCCGTGACGCGGCTCATGTCATACATGGTCGATGCGACGGTCGCCTTGATGCGCGTATCGTTGGCGGCTGCATTGAGGGCAAAGCCGCCGAAGCCGCAGATGCCGATGAGTCCGACGCGGTCCGGGTCGACATTGTCCTGTGTGGAAAGAAAATCGACAGCCGCCGAGAAGTCTTCCGTGCTGATGTCCGACGAGGCGACATAGCGCGGCGTACCGCCGCTTTCTCCGGTAAAGGACGGGTCGAAGGCCAGGGTCACGAAGCCCTTTTCAGCCATGGTCTGGGCGTACAAGCCCGATGCCTGTTCCTTGACACCGCCAAAAGGACCGGCGACGGCCAGGGCCGGCAGCTTGCCTTTGACGCCTTTGGGCGTGTACATATCGGCCGCCAGGGTAATGCCGTAGCGGTTGACGAAAGTCACTTTCTGGTGATCGACTTTGTCGCTCTTTTTGAATGTCTTGTCCCAGTCCTGAGTCAGTTTCAGATTTTCCTTGACGATCTTATTCGGCCCTTCTTGCCGTGCATTGACCGACTTATACGTCGTCTGTGCTGTTCCTTGTGCCATAGCTGTCACACTCCCTATTGCCATCAACCCTGTCAAAGCTAACGTAAGCATTAATTCGGATTTTAATTTCATCGTGTCCTCCACCATGTACGAAAAAAATTTTATTTGCTTTCTCTTGTATATAGTATAGCTGAGAGCCTAATATATAGCAAATGCCTATGAATTTGATACATCCATGTCTTTTAGCTATATATTTGACTAAAAAGCGGCTGCCAGAAGACTTCCCTACTGGCAGCGTCGTTCATCTACTCCCCATACACTTCCTTGGCATAGCCAAAGGCAGCCCAGGCTTTGGGCCAGCCGCTGTAAAAGGCGAGCTGTGTAATGATTTCAGCCATTTCGTCTTTGGTGACGCCATTTTTCTTGGCCGTTTCCATGTGGTATTTCAGGGAACTATCGGTAATCCCCTGAGCGATGAGGGCCGAAACGGTGACGATGCTCCGTTCTTTGAGGGGCAGGACATCGTTCTTGCTCCATACTTCACCAAAGAGGATATCGTCGTTATAACGGGCAAAATCAGGGGCAAAATTCCCCAGCCGCTGCCGCCCTGCGGTCTGCACGATCTTGACGGCTTTTTTCGGCTGATTATCTGTTGTATTCATGGCATATGCATCTCCTGTTCCCAAAAATCCGATTCCTGCCAGGACCATGAGCCCGGCTGCTAACAACGGCTTACGGAAGAGCTTCATAATCGGCCTCCTTGACGGCTTCACACCATTCCGTACTCGTATCGGTCCCGTCGACTTCGATGGCCAGATGCTGGAAAGCACTGTCCTTGGCAGCACCGTGCCAATGCTTGACGTTGGCCGGGATATGGACGACATCGCCGGCATGGAGTTCCTGTGCCGGTTTCCCCCATTCCTGATACCAGCCGCGGCCGGCCGTGACCAGGAGCATCTGACCGCCGCCCTGACTGGCATGATGGATATGCCAATGATTGCGGCAGGCCGGTTCAAAGGTGACATTGCCGACAACGACCTGTTCCAGGGACAACATGTTCAAATAACTGGTGCCATCAAAATACTGGGCATAATCGACATTTTCTCCGCCCATGGCAAAAGGGCTCGTCTGCTTGATTTCTTCTAATGTCATTTATCTCCGTCTCCTCTTTTTTGTAATACATATAATAAGTAGTCCAGCCGGTCCAGCTGAAGCTGTTTATCATGGATAGCATCGAGCAAGTACCGGCGATGGCGCTGCAGGCACGACAACTGCTCTTCTGCCGGCAGAGCTGCATAGTGTTCGATGAAATCCGTCGAACAACCGGCATCGATCAAATTCTGCCAAACCTTCCCTTCCATCATCGACCTCCTCTCTCCTTCCTTGCTACGCCTTTATCTTAACAGACGGCCACGGAGATGTAAAACGCTTATATTTTATGCCTGGATATGTGATTTTCGTATGGCAATGGGCGCAGGCCGCTGGATTAGGGGTTAGGGGCTCGTAGGGGCCGTCCCAAAGGGCGGCCCGCGTGGCTCGTGGCTCGTGGCTCGTGGCTCGTGGCTAGTGGCTAGTGGCTAGTAAAGGCGCCTAAGGCGCTCATTTTTTTACGAGCCACGAACAACGAGCCACGAAAAAAGAGCTATCGCCTAAGCGATAGCTCTTTTTTATGTACAACTCTTATTCAGCTGTTGTGTTATTGACAACCTGTTTGCCTTTATAGTAGCCGCAAGTCGGGCATACATGATGAGGCATCATTGCTTCGTGGCACTGCGGGCATTCTACGTAACCCGGTGCGGTCAATTTCCAGTTTGCGCGACGCATCTTCTGACGAGTCTGGGATAATCTGTTCTTCGGTACTGCCATGTTCTGCACCTCCTTAAATCACATGGTACGTTATTTCTAGCGCTTTTCTTTGGATCGTAATAATTGAGCCAGGACTTCGAGTCTCGGGTCAATCTTGTCGGTAGGACAACTACAGGGTCCGTCGTTCAGGTTTGCACCGCACTGGGGACAGAGTCCTTTGCAGTCAGGCCGGCACAAAACCCTCATGGGTTCGCTGAGGATCAACGTTTCTCTAATTGTCTCCGTCAAATCGATGTATTCCCCATTGTAGGGCAATACGTCCTCGGGAAGCTCTGCTTCCGTACCATAGACTTCAGACAGTGTTTCATTCCGATCCACCGATACCGGTGACAGGCAGCGGCTGCAGGTGTACATGCCAGAGGTCTGTATGGTTCCCTGTACCACCATGTGGTTGCCATCGAACCAATAGGCCCCGTCCACAACTACTGTGGCGTCCTTCCAGGGAAGGTCTTCCACTTCACCTAGCTCGGCAGCCGGACATTCAAAAGAAAAGGGAAAAGATTTTCCGGCTTCTTTTAGTGCTTCTTCGACTTGTAGTTTCATATTTCTACCTCGACTATACTATTATATCTATCTGCTTGGTCTTTGTCAATCATTTTTTCCGGTCCGGCCCGATGAATTCCCGCAACAGCGAATTAGGCGGTACAACGGACGAATCGATGCCCTTGAAGGGCTTGAGGAAACGCAGGAGCCGGCGGGCTTCGGCGTAATGGACGCTGTCCTTGTCGATGGATTCCAGGAGCGGTTCGGCATAGGGCTTAAGGACGGCCAGTTCATAGGGCAGGGCCGTGTTGAAAATCGTATCGGCATCTTCCTGATAGGGATAGATGTTCTTTTCTTCGCCGCGGCGGACGTCGGCCCAGATATCCATGGTCGCCATGGGCCCGCGGTCGCGGAACTGCTGATCCCGGACCATGCGGCGGATGATGCGCGTATCCGACGTGGAAATGCGGTTGTGGTCGTTGATGCGTATCTGCGTCAGGACGCCCAGGGAAATCTTGACTTTTTCATAGCGCGGCAGCATGTAGGTCAGGGAATCGTTCAAGGCGTGGAGGCCTTCGACGACGATGGGCTGGCCTTTTTCCAGGACGACGGGCTTTTCATCGAAATGGCGGTGGCCTGTGACGAAATCGAAGCGGGCCAGGTGGACTTCCTTGCCCTGGTTGAGGTCGTCGATCTGCTGGTTGAAGAGCGGTACGTCGATGGCCCGCAGGGACTCGAAATCATAGCTGCCATCGGGATTCTTCGGCGTATCTTCGCGGTTATAGAAGTAATCGTCCAGGGAAATGCCGATAGGCCGCAGGCCATTGACGCGGAGCTGCGTCGTCAGGCGCTTGCAGAACGTCGTCTTGCCTGCCGACGACGGGCCGGCGATGAGGACGACTTTGATTTTCGGACGGCGGCTGACGATATAATCGGCAATCTGGCCCAATTTCTTTTCCTGCAGGGCTTCGGCCATGTCGACCATATCCTGGATATTGCCTTGTTCAATATAGTGGTTCAAATCGTATACGTATTCGCAACGGACAATGCGCCCCCATTCTTCGGCATCCAGGAAGAGGCGGGCCATCTTGGGGATTTCCTTATATTCCGGCAGTTCATTGGGATTGTCGACAGTCGGCGTTTCCAGGATGACACCCGGCGCATAGGACCGCAGGTTGAAGCAGGTCACATAGCCCATACTGGGCAGGAGAGGTCCCATATAGTAGTCAAAGGTCTGACCGCACTGGTAGGCCATGATATGGGTGACGTCGACGTGGCGCAGGAGTTCCGCTTCCCGTGTCATATGGCGGTTGCGGCACATTTCCATAGCCGTTTCGGCGCTGGCAATGACCTGGGAAATAGGTTCATCCTGTTCGACGATTTCGTGCATGCGCTTCTTGATGATGTCCACGTCATGGACGGTGACGGTGTGTCCGATTTCCAGTTCACAGTACAAAGCCTTGCGCAGGGCATGCTTGACCAGGACCTTACCGTCGGGATAGAGGTCGCTGACGGCGCGGACCAACAGGAAGATGGCCGTGCGGATGATGCACTGGTTGCCTTCCATGGTATTGATGGGCAGCCAGTCTACGTCGCCGCTCCGGTCGACCTTGGTCTGGAGGCCGACACATTCGTTATTGTATAAGGCCGCGGCAATGGGCATGTCATCGTTCTGATAATACTGCTCACAGACCTGCTGCAGCGTCACTCCTTCCTTGACTTCATAGGAATTCCCTGATTTCACATCGTGTAAAGTAATCACAGGAATCACGCTCCTTTTCTTTCGGTAATGGCATATTCATTATACCATACTTTCGCAGCCTGCGGCAGATGAGCCGAAGGGCTGAACGCCTAACGCAGACTGTGGTATAATAAGAAAAATAGGATTTCGTATACTAAGGAAGGATAATCTATGAGAAAAAGAGTGCTTACCCTATGGGATGGCAAAGTCTTCCTGGCCCTGGTCGTCCTCGTGGGCTGTATCATGGCAGGGATTGCATCATATCAGCACGTCTATATGAAAACGCCGGACTACGCCGTCTCTCAGGTCATCCGCGCCGCCCGGGACGGGGATATGGAGACCTTCAGCCGTCACGTCGATGAAGGGGCCCTGAGCGGCCAGTTCTTCGATGCCCTCGTCTCCCATACGTCGGACAGTACGGATGAATCCTTTTTGCTGAATATCATCCGCTCGCCCTTGCGGGCTTCTTTCATCACCACGGCCGACCTGTACCTGAACTGGACGCTGGCCGGGAATACGGACAATGACGAATATCAAAAGACGGCCGATAACCTGCAGCGCACCCTGAAGAGCGCCGGCCTGGCCGTCCCCCTGGCGGGCTGGCATCTCGACGGCGCCGACTGGAGCCACGACAATACAGTGAAGCTCTACTTATACAACGACCGTCTGGGCGCGACCGTCCCCTGTACAGTCACACTGGAACAGACGCCGTCCCAGACCTGGATGATCACGGGCCTGGCCGACCCGGAAGCCTTCCTCAACGACCTGCGCGATGTCATGAAAAAGGAATTAGCCGCTTACAATAAACCAGTCCAGCAAAAAATCGACGCCATCATGACTGTCCGCGACGCCTCTTCCAAAATCGTCAGCGGCCAGGGCCGCACCTTCCTGCGCCTGAGCTATACGCCGGTCTTCCGCAAAGACCGCAATGACATCACGGCCGTGAAAGCCGTCTACACCCTGCGCCGGGACAGCGACAAAGCCGTCCTCTATACGTCGCCCCTGCGCCTGTCGACGTCATCGGAAAAAAGCACCCATGAAAGCCAGTTCCTGCTCAATCCCCTCATCCCGTCACAGTACAGCCTCATCCGTGCGCAAACCCTGGACGGCATGACCAGCGAACTCCACATCACATCCATCACCCTCAAAGACGGCAGCGAATTCGCCTTGGCAGATACCTTGCCGGAAAAGTAAAAAGGGCTTGTCGCACGACGACAAGCCCTTTAAAGTTGTTAGTGGCTAGTTG
>CABQJB010000017.1 GCA_902464195.1 uncultured Megasphaera sp. | reverse complement strand
TTCTAATGCTTCTCTAATCTTTCTTTAATATTTTAGTGAAAATCAGAACTTACTTAATTTTTCCCGCATTTTTTCCACGAATCTTTCATTTTCAAAACGAGGCCGCACGGCATTGCGTCCGTACGCCGCCGTCAGGCCCGGGTAATTGGCACAATCGCGGATCAAAATCCCGTCAGCGCGCAAGGCGTCTGCCAGGTCCGCCGTCCGCTTCCCTTCCCCCGTAAGGCGCCAGAAAATGAAATTGACACTGGGCTGATAGACGCGAAGGCCCGGCAATGCCGTCATCTGTTCATAGAGCCAGTCTTTTTCCTGCTGGACCAGCTGGCGTGAAGCCTGCTGATAAGCCTGGTCCCGAAGCCCGGCGACACCGGCATACTGGGCCAGTACATTGACATTCCAGCCGTCTTTATGGCCCTCCATGAGGCCGCGCCGCAGCGGCGATGTGACGCCAAAGCCCAGACGTAGGCCCGGCAGGGCGTAGAATTTCGTCAGTGACCGGATGACGAACAGGTTATCCCGGTCCCCGGCCCGGTCCAGGACCGAATAAGCGTCGTCAGAGGGAAGGAAATCAAGGAACGATTCATCGACGAGGATATCCGTTCCCTTGCGGGCACCGACTTCGGCCAGGGCCAGGACTTCATCGGCTGTCGCCAGAGTTCCCGTAGGATTATTGGGATTACCGATGACGATGCAGTCGACCTGGCCGCAGGCCCGGCGCAGCCCTTCCCAGGGAAAGGCAAAGCCATCGTCTTCTTTCAGGTATTCATAGCCGACAACGGCCCCGACAGCCCGTGCCGCCCGTTCGTATTCACTGAAGGAAGGAACGGGCAGCAGGACCCGCTGAGGCCGAAAGGTATGCATATAGAGATAAAAAAGTTCGGCTGCGCCATTGCCCAGCAGAATAGTCCCGCCTGATACACCGTAAGCCTCTTCTAAGGCCTGGCGCAGTACTGTCCCGGCCGGATCCGGATAATGGACGACGGCGTCGAGATGGGCCGCCAGGGCCTGTCGGATGCTCTCCGGCAGTCCGAGGGGATTGATATTGGCACTGAAATCCAGCCACGGAACGCCATCCGGTGTGGGCTGATAGACATTACCGCCATGTTCAAATCGTTTTATCATGGAATCACCTGTTTTCTATGGAAATACCGCCGCTGCGCAAATGGACCGTTTCTGTATAGGTCCACTGTGGGAACTGCTGGCTCAGGGAGACAATGACCCCTTCCCTGTCCGCCTGGCGGGCAGACTGGCAAAAAAAGACGCCGGATACGGTCCCGCTGTGAGCTACGTTGACGCCGGCGACAGTGGGATGACGCCGGGCAGCCCGGAGAAAGGCCGGAAAATCCGGCTTCGGCAGCCAGGGCTGATTGGCCAGGGCACTGAGGGTCGCCGCCTGCCCAATTTGGCGGTCTGTCAGCAATGACGCCAAGAGCTGCCAGCCCAGGAAGAGGGCCGCCCCATCCGGCCGGGCACGGTCTGGCCGGGCCTGATGGAAAGCGACAGTATCGACGGTCCCACCGGCATCGAAGATGGCAATGGCTAAGGGCGGTACGTGCCGAAAGACATGGAGAATCTCTCCCGTTTCCGGCTGTATCACCGCCAGGCCCTGACAAAAAACGCCGTCTGTCGGCTCAATGGAAGCCGCCAGACGGCCAATGTCTTCTTCGGAAAGAGACACATGGTTCACGGCCGCTACAGCCGCCAGGACAGCACAGATATCGGCAGAACTGGAGGCCATGCCCTTGCCGGGAGGCAATTCCGACGTCAGGAAAAAATCATGAACCAGGCTATCGCACCGACAGTAGGCCTGGCCCAGCGCCAGGGCCCGACGGGCCTTGACCCCGCCGCCGACGAGCCGCCCCGTCCCGGGGCGTACGACAACGGTACTGTAGCGGTCGATAGGACACGTAACCAGAAAAGGCCGGCCCTGCCAAAAGCCCTGCATCACTTCCCCGCACGAACCGGGAACGCGGACAATCAGCTCCATAAGCCGTAGAACCCTAAATGAAGGAGCGCCGTAATGACACCGGCTGCCAGGGACACGCCGTACATGAGATATGTGGTCTTGCGGATATACTGCGGTTCCAGTTCATGGTCAGCATCGCCCATATATTCACGAAACGTATCCTTACCAAAATAGCGGTTATGCCCGCCCAGGCGGATGCCCAAAGCTCCGGCTACGGTCGCTTCGGCATAGCCGCCATTCGGGCTGGGATGCTTGGAAGCATCGCGGCGCATGATGCGCCAGGCCCCTTTGGCGTCGTAGCCCAGGCAGGCCGCCGCAGCGATGAACAACAAGGCACAGATCCGGGCCGGGATGTAGTTGAGGACGTCGTCGACACGGGCTGCGACGCGGCCGAAATAGATGTATTTATCGTTCTTATAGCCAATCATCGAATCGAGGGTATTCGCCGCCCGATAGACGACAGCCAGGGGCAGGCCGCCGATAGCAAAGAAAAACAGCGGCGACACGATGCCGTCAACGGTATTTTCAGCAATTGTTTCTACCGTAGCCCGCGTCACTTCCGGACTATCGAGATGGTCTGTATCGCGGCCGACGATCTTGCCGACCTTCAGCTGGGCAATGCGCAGATGATGGCGGACGAGGTAGCGGTAGACTTCGCGGCCGGCCTTGGCCAGGCTGCGGGGACAGATCATGAAGGATAAAATGATGCCCTGAATGATATAGCTCCAATGTTCGTTAGGCAAAAACTCCAAGGCCAGGACCAGGGCCAGGGTGATATTGTAAACAAATAACAGGGTAATGACGACAGTCAGCCCGCCTAAGATGAAATGTTCCCATTTTGTCGATTTTTCATTATAAAACAGCCGCTCAAGCAAACTGATCCAGCGTCCGATGAGGGCGACGGGATGCAGTTTCGTATGGGGGTCACCGATGATGAAATCTACGATAAAAGCGGTGAGTACAGTAATCATTTTATTCCTTCTTCCATAATCTGCCGCAGGCGTTTCATGTCCAGAGACTCCCGGACAATCCGGGCCAGACGGTCATATTTCGCTTCTTTTTCCTGCCGATAATGGAGCTTCACCGGCAAGGGCTGCCATCCCCTGCGTTTCCGCAGGGCGTTGAGGAACTGGCGGCGGAACGCGTCGTTATCAAAAATGCCGTGGATATAGGTACCCCACGCCAGGCCGTCTTTACGGGCAGCGCCGGCCAGGCTTTCACAGGGTTCGCCAGAGCGGCTGGTGACAACGAAGGGATCCGCATCACTGCCATCGCGCTCGGTCCGGCCCATATGGATTTCATAGCCCGTCAGGCCCTTTGCTTTCAGTATGGTTCCCGCAAAAGGCAGGTCACGGCAATCGGCCGTCACCTGCGACGTCAGTTTATGCGATACGAAGGTTGTCGTCACGCCCAGGAGGTGCAGTCCTTCGACGCGGCCCAGCTGGGACTCGGTCTGGTCCGGGTCGCAGACGGCCTGACCCATCATCTGATAACCGCCGCAGATACCGATGACGGGTTTCCCTTGATTGATAAAAGCCTGTAAAACCCGGTCCCACCCTTGTTCCAGGAGAAAACACAGGTCTTCTGTCGTATTCTTGCTGCCTGGCAGGATGACCGCATCGGCACCGGCCAGGTCGCGGGGATGGCGGGCATAGTACAGGGCCACGTCGTCTTCGCGGGCCAGGCTGTCGAAATCGGTGAAATTGGAAATCTTAGGTACCTGAACAATGGCAATAGATACCTTCTCGCTATCTGGATGTTGTTCCATGTCATCAAGGGATACCGAATCTTCTTCATCGATGCCCAGGTCATCGACATAGGGTACGACACCCAGGACGGGTTTGCCCGTCTTCTTCTCTAAAAAGTCGATGGCCGGTGTGAACAGCGATACGTCGCCGCGGAATTTATTGATGACCAGGCCTTTGACCAGATTCCGTTCGTCCGGGTCGAGCAGTTCCAGCGTGCCGACTAAGGCAGCCAGCGAACCGCCACGGTCGATATCGGCCACTAAGAGTACCGGCGCGCCGAGATATTTGGCGACACGCATATTGACGATATCGTGGTCCTTCAGATTAATTTCTGCCGGGCTGCCGGCTCCTTCGATAACCAGCGTGTCGTAAGTCCTATCCAGTTCACCCAGGGCCCGTTTGACGGCATCGAAAGCCTGGAGTGCATAGCCTTTATGGTACTCCCGGGCCGACATGTTGCCTACAGGCAGACCATCGATGATGACCTGCGAACAGGCATTGCCTGTGGGCTTCAGCAGGACGGGATTCATGGCTACCATCGGCAGCAGGCCGGCCGCCTCGGCCTGGGCGACCTGGGCCCGGCCCATTTCCCGCCCATCAGCCGTGACATAGGAATTCAAAGCCATATTCTGAGCCTTAAAAGGCACGACCCGCTTCCCATCTTGTAAGAAAATACGGCACAAAGCCGTCGTAATGATGCTCTTGCCGACATGAGAACTCGTCCCCTGCAGCATGATATATTCTGCCAACCAGCTTCCCCCTCACGGTTACATTCTATTGCAATGTTTTTATTATATCTTGTCTGACGGAAAATGCAATAGAAAAAGGCTTGTCGTATGTGCGACAAGCCTTTTTCTGTAGGGGTCGCCCAAAGGGCGACCCGCCAGGATAAAGGAAGCAGGCGGACCGTCTAGCTATAGCTGTCCGTTTTGGCAACCATCTTGCGCCTCCCATCGGTCGGCACCTGACGGGCCAAAAAGGCTTAGGACAGCCCCTACAGTAAAACATTAACCATGTAATTCTTTATCCAGTTCTTCCAGCCGTTCGATACGTTTTTCTGTCGACGGATGGGTACTGAAGAGATTCGCGATAGCACTGCCGGCACCGGCGAAGGGGTTGATGATGCACATGTGAGCCGTCGCCTTGGTCGCACCTGGCAGGGCGTAATGATGAGCGTAGTTATCGATTTTCGCCAAGGCTCTGGCCAGGGCGATGGGGTCGTCGATCATGCGGCCCCCTTCTTCATCGGCCATATATTCCCGCGTCCGGGAAATGCCAAGCTGGATGATAGAAGCCGCCAGAGGCGCTACGATAGCCGTTACCAGGAGGGCTACGGGATTGCCTTCCCCGTCGTCATCGCGGCCGCCACCGAAGATGGCAGCCCACTGGGCAATGTTGGCAATCATGCCGATGGCGCTGGCAAAACAGGCCACAATGGTACTGATGAGAATATCCCGGTGCAGGATATGGCTCATTTCGTGGGCCAGAACGCCGCGGATTTCATCTTCGTCGAGGAGGTCCAGTATCCCAGCCGTCGCAGCAACAGCGGCATGAGACGGGTTGCGGCCCGTAGCGAAGGCATTGGGCACTTCCGTCGGGATGATGTAGACCTTGGGCATGGGCAGGTCCGCCCGCTGAGCCAGGTCGGCGACGATGCGGTACAGGTAGTGGTCTTCGCCGACTTCCTGTGCCCGATAGGCTTTCAGGACCATAGTATCACTGAACCAGTAGGAAATGAAGTTCATCGCCGTAGCGATGAGGAACATGACCATGACGCCGCTGCGGCCGCCGATAAGGCCGCCGATGGCCATGAGGATACCAGCCAGGGCCGTCATGAGAAATACGGTTTTTACACGATTCATAAAATCAACTCCTATCAAGAAGCTAAAAGTCAAAAGGTAAAATTTGCTACACTCTCATTATATACGGTCTTATGTTCGTTGTCAATATGGTTGTCAATAAAGAGGTTACTTCAATATTTTGTTGTTGTAGCGTCGGATATAGACGATATATTGCCCTTTCGCGTCTTTCTGGCCGTCAAAGGCGACGGTAATCGACACGTCATCCTGGGTCCATTCGACTTCTTTATCGCTCTGTTTGACTGGGAAATTTTCCATATTGGAATAAATCGTCGCTACCAGGCGGGAATAAATGCTCTTGGCTGTCGCCTTGTCGGTAGTCTTGAAGTAATTGTCGAAAGCCAGGACCTTTCCCTTGGCCGACGTATCGGCAGAAAAGATTTCGATGCCTTCTGTGACGGATACGTTCTTGACGACCGATGTCCGTTCAGCCCGTTCCGTAAAGGATACGGTGCTGCCGTAGAAGGTCCAGTCGGGCAGGATGGAGAAATTGGCATCGAAATCGGCCCGGGGCATACCGAGATAGACCGTCTGATACGCCGTGAGCGGGCTTTCGGCGATTTCATCGACAGACTGATTGTAGTCAAAAGCACCGGCCGGAGCCGTCAATGCCGCCCACAACAGGGCGGCTGCCATTAATTTTTTACAGGTCATGAGAATTCCTCCTTTACAGGAACGGCGTCAAGATCAAGCTGAACAAGGCGAAGACCAGACGCTGCAAGGGAATGAGGATATACGTGAAAAAAGGAGTCATCATCAGGGCGATGAGGATGAGGAAGCTGTAGCGTTCAAGGCTGGCCAGCTTATAGTTCCACGATGTCGGCAGGAAACACATGAGAACCCGCGAACCGTCGAGAGGCGGCAAGGGAATCATGTTGAAGATGGCAAAGTTGACGTTGTACAAGACGATGAGGTGAAGGACCATGGGCAGGGCCGTCGTCGTAAAGAGATGGAGCTTAACAAAGACGACTTCAATGACCAGGGCGATGAAGGCCGTGATCAGGTTGGACACCGGCCCGGCCAGGGCTACGCATATTTCCCCTTTCCGCCAGTTCCGGAAATTGCCCACCTGGATCGTAACCGGCTTGGCCCAGCCAAATTGAGCGACGAGCAGCATGATCAAACCGACCGGGTCGATATGAGCCACCGGGTTCAACGTAAGACGCCCCATCAGGCGCGGCGTATCATCGCCCATCCAGTCTGCCACCTGGGCATGGGCGTATTCATGGATGACCATGGCGATGAGCAGGCCGGGAATCCCGGCAATAATAGAAAGTATATTAAAATCGAACATAGAATTCTCCTTTCGTTAATATTTCTATTATACGGTATCCAGGAGAAGATAACAAGATGTGGCTAGGGGTTCGTAGGGAACTGTCACACGAAGGCTTCTGTCATCATGCATGATTCTTTTTATTTTATAGTTTGTAGCACAGAGTTTGTAGTTTGCAGAGAAGACCTTTAAATTTAAACCCATCCGCTAACAACTAACAACTAGCCACTAACAACTTTAAAGGGCTTGTCGTCGTGCGACAAGCCCTTTTTCACCGCTTCCGGTATTCATATTCTACGTTTTGTTCGACGATGGCCGCTTTTTCTTCGATTTCGCGGATCTCGTTAATCATGTTCTTTACGAAGGCTTCATCCTTGATGGATTTCAGGTTAATGCGGACGCTGTAAAAGGCCGAGCGCATGGCAGCCCTGGCGTTCATGGTAGCAATAACGCCGTCAGTGATGACCCAGGCGTTGCCATAGCGGACGACTTGTTCCGCCAGCTGGAGGAGGACGAAGATGTCCTTGCCCAGTTCAAAGGGCGACAGGGCCGCATTCTTGAAGGCCTGCTGGACCTTGTCCGCCCGGTCCGGCGTATCCTTGGGCAGGCGGACGGCGCGGATGACGCCATCGAAGGCCGCCGCGTCTTCAGCGATGCCGTCTAGGTAACGCTGGCGCAGACCGTGAGCCTTATCGCGGATGGACACCATGAGTTTCTCGATTTCATCGTAGCCCTTCTTGCCGATGGTCAGGTTGGCGACCATCTCTACGAGCGCTGCTGCCGAAGCAGCGGTCATAGCGGCGATGCCGCCGCCGCCGGGAACGGGTTCCTTGGAAGCCGTGACTTCCAGGAGCCCGTCGAGGGGCATGGATTGGAATTGTGCAAAATCCATCTTAGAACAATCCCGTAATGACGCCATTTTCGTCGATGTCCATGCGGTTGGCAGCCGGTACTTTCGGCAGACCCGGCATGGTCATGATATTGCTCGTCTGGCAGACGATAAAGCCCGCACCGGTGCAGACGCGGACGTCTTTGACCGTGACCTTGAAGCCCTTCGGTGCCCCCAGGAGCGCCGGGTTATCCGACAGGGAATACTGCGTCTTGGCCACGCAAATCGGCATTTTATCGAGGCCAAAGGCTTCCAGTTCCTTAATCTGTTTCTGAGCGTTGCCTTCAAAGATGACGCCGTCGCCGCCATAGACTTTCTTGACGATAGTTTCCATTTTTTCAGGAATCGAGGCGTTGATGTCGTAGAGCGGTTTATACGGGGTCTTCGGCTGCTGCAGCAGTTTCAGGACTTTTTCGCCCATTTCGACGCCGCCTTTGCCGCCTTCGGCCCAGCAGTTGTTGAGGGCAACTTCGACGCCGTAATCTTCGCAGAGTTTACGCAGTGTGGCGATTTCTTCATCCGTATCGCTGATGAATTTATTGATGCCTACGACGACAGGCACGTCGAAGAGACGCATATTTTCGATGTGTTTTGCCAGATTGGCAAATCCTTTCTTCAAAGCTTCGACATTTTCTTCCTGCAAGTTCTTCTTGTCGACGCCGCCGTGCATCTTCAGGGCACGGACAGTCGCGACGATGACGACAGCATCCGGTTTGATGCCGGCGAAACGGCATTTGATGTCCATGAATTTTTCAGCACCCAGGTCAGCACCGAAACCGGCTTCCGTAACGGCGATGTCGCCCATCTTCATGGCCAGTTTGGTTGCGACGACGGAGTTGCAGCCGTGAGCGATATTGGCGAAAGGACCGCCGTGGACCAGGGCCGGCGTATGTTCGATGGTCTGGACCAGGTTCGGCTTGATGGCATCTTTCATGAGGATGGCCATGGCGCCTTCGACGCCGAGCTGACGGGCTTTGACCAGGTTGCCATCCAAATCATAGGCTACGGTGATGTCGCCCATGCGCTTCTTGAGGTCCATAAGGTCGCTGGCCAGGCAGAGGGCTGCCATGATTTCCGAAGCGACGGTGATCATGAAGTGGTCTTCCCGCGGGAAACCGCAGACTTTGCCGCCCATGCCGACGACAATGTTGCGCAGCGCCCGGTCGTTCATGTCCATGACGCGTTTCCAGATGATGCGGCGCACATCGATGCGCAGGGCGTTGCCCTGGTGGACGTGGTTGTCGATAGCTGCAGCCAAGAGGTTGTTGGCTGCCGTAATGGCGTGCATGTCACCGGTGAAGTGCAGGTTGATGTCTTCCATAGGCAGAACCTGGGAATAACCGCCGCCGGCAGCACCGCCTTTGATGCCGAAGACCGGCCCCAGGGACGGTTCGCGCAGGGCGACGACAGCTTTATGACCCATGTAATTCAGTGCCTGGGCCAGGCCGATAGTGGTCAAGGTCTTGCCTTCGCCAGCTGGTGTCGGCGTGATGGCCGTGACCAGGACCAGTTTCCCGTCTTCATTCTTCGAGAGGCGCTTGATGGCGTCAAAAGAAATCTTCGCTTTATATTTTCCGTAGAGTTCCAAGTCATCATCGGTGAGGCCGACTTGTTTCGCAATGGCCGTAATCGGTTCCAATTTCGTCTGCTGTGCAATTTCGATATCGCTCAATACCTTTGCCATAGTAGTTGTCACTCCTGTTCTTTGCATAAAAAAAGGCCGCTCCGCTGGAAAGTTGCCCAGACGGTCGGCTTCAAGAAATCATGCTCCCCGTGGTAACTCCACTTCCGTCAGTCACATGATTATGGCTTCATTATACAAAAAAAGAACCCTCTGGTCAAGGGTTCTTTTTTAGGACATCTTACTGGATTACGCTGGTGTCGAGGTGTTCAAAACCTGTGAGCAGGTCTTTCACCTGACTGGCGATCTGCTGGCAGCCGCCTTTTTC
This sequence comes from uncultured Megasphaera sp., assembly GCA_902464195.1. Lineage (GTDB taxonomy): Bacteria > Bacillota > Negativicutes > Veillonellales > Megasphaeraceae > Megasphaera. The sequence goes on along the minus strand of CABQJB010000017.1, from coordinate 8,546 downwards.
CTTGCTTTCGATGTTGAGCGGCATATTCGGATCGTGGAGGGACATGCGCAGCAGGGCCCAGCCGTTGGGGAATACGAGGCGGACGCCTTCGTAGGACGGCTTGGCGATGGTGATGCCCGCCTGAGCAGCCCGGTCTTCAAACTGCTTGAGCACGTCGGCACCATAAGCCTGGACATCGTCTGTACCGGTAATCTTCAGGCGGAATTCGACGCCTTCCGCAGGATGGCCCAGTTTGGCAATGAGGTCGCCGAGCTGTTTGCCTTCCTTCTTGGCTTTCGTCGCAGCGATGAGCAGCTTGACAGCCAGGTAAGCCCCGTCGTCGAGGTAGTAGTTTTCACTCAAAGCGCCGTGACCGGACGTTTCAATGGCCAGCGGCGAGACCGTACCTGCCTGGTTGAGGCGGATACATTCGTCGATGACATTCTTATAGCCCCGCATATAGCGATGATGGACCAGGTGGAGTTCATCCTGGAGGAACGTCGTCAGTTCATCGGACGTGACCGAGTCGGTGACGATAGTGCTGCCGGGATAATCAGGCGCCAAAATAGCGGCCATCATGGCGATGAGAGCGTTGCGGTTGATTTCTTCCCCATCAGGCAGGACAGCGCTCATACGGTCCACGTCGGTGTCGAAAATGAGGCCCAAGTCGGCTTTATTGTCGAGGACGGCCTTGCGGATAGAGGCCATGGCGTCGGCATTTTCCGGGTTGGGGATGTGGTTCGGGAACATGCCATCCGGTTCGAGGAACTGGCTGCCTGTCGTATCGGCGCCGAGTTCAGCCAAGACCTTGGTGGCAAAGAAACCGCCGCTGCCATTGCCGGCATCGACGACGATGTGCATCCCTTCCAGAGGACGGTCGTACATACCCGAGCAGAGACCGGCGCAGATTTTACGGCGCAGGTGCAATGCGTAAAGGTCGATCAGGTCCAGCGAAGCAATGGCAGCCGACGATACGGCCATGGCCGACAGGCCCGAAGCCAGGGTCAGTACTTCTTTGACTTCGCTCTTTTCCAGACCGCCGTCAACGGTAAAGAATTTCAGGCCATTGCGGTTATAGGGCAAATGGCTGGCCGTAATCATGATGGAGCCATCCATGTGGGTGTCTTCAAAAATAATGGACATGAACATGGCCGGCGTCGAAGCCAGGCCGCAGTCCGTGACGTGGACGCCCTGACCGAGGAGACCGCCGAATACGGCTTCTTTCATCATGTCTGCCGACACGCGGGAATCGTGGCCGACGGCAATACGCAGGTCACTCGTCTGTTTATGCAGCTTCTTGGCTAAAAACTTGGCAAATCCAGCGGCAATGCGGTTGACCGCTTCCGGGACCAAGGTGACGTCTTCACCGGGGACGCCGGCGATGGCGACGCCGCGGACGTCACTGCCATTCTGTAATTTCATCATCGCTTCTGTAGTTATCATGTATGGGTAATTTCCTTTCTTCGATTTGGCGGACAGCATCCGCCGCCTCTTATCATACTGAAAATCAGGCCAAAAGGCAAGCGTCGACAATGGCTTCTGCCGTCAGGCCGTACTTTTTCAAGAGGTCTCCTGCTTTACCGGATTCGCCGAAACAATCCTGGATGCCGACATAAGCCTGGCGCGTCGGACAGCGGCGCGACAAGGTTTCCGCCACGGCGCCGCCCAGGCCGCCAATGATGCTGTGTTCTTCGGCAGTGACGACGAAGCCCGTCTTCCTGGCTGCCGCGACGACCAGGTCTTCATCGAGGGGTTTGATTGTGGCCATGTCGATGACCATGACCTGACGACCCCGATTGGCCAGAATATCGGCTGCTTTCAGGGCCTCCTGTACCATGAGGCCCGTGGCGATGACGGCGGCATCACAGCCATCGCGCAAAATCGTCCCCTTCCCCCACTGGAAGGGACAGCCGGATGGATAGACGTCGTCGACTTTGGCCCGGCCCATGCGCACATAGACCGGCCCGTCATGGGCAATGGCCGCCCGGATGACGGCTTCCGTTTCAGCGCCGTCAGCGGGACAGACGACGGTCATATTCGGCAGGCTGCGCATGATGGCCATGTCTTCGACGGATTGGTGCGTCGCTCCGTCTTCGCCGACGCTGAGGCCGGCGTGAGTCGCACAGATTTTGACATTGAGCTTTGGCAGACAGATGGAGTTGCGTATCTGTTCAAAGGCCCGGCCCGTGCCGAAGACGGCAAAAGTACTGGCCAGGGGAATCTTGCCACAGGCAGCAAAGCCCGCTGCTGTCCCCATCATATCCTGTTCCGAAATACCCATATCAAAGTAGCGTTCTGGCGCCACTTTCTGAAAAGCCATGGACCGCGTCGACGAACCGAGGTCGGCGTCGAGGACGACAATCCTCGGATTTTTATACAATTCCGTTTCTAAGAGATGCCCGTAGGCATCGCGCGTTGCCCTTGCCATCAGCCTTCGCCCCCTAATTCACGTAACGCCCGTTCACATTCTTCTTTCGTCGGCGCCTTGCCATGCCAGGACACGGCATTTTCCATGAACGATACGCCTTTGCCCTTGACGGTCTGGGCGATGATGACCGTCGGCTTCCCTTTCACGGCCTGGGCCTGGTGCAGTGCAGCACCGATGGCGTCGTAATCGTGTCCGTCGATTTCCAGGACATTCCAGCGGAAGGCCCGGAACTTGTCGGCTATGGGCATGACGTCCATGACATCTTCATTGGACCCGTCGATCTGCAATCCGTTGTGGTCGATGAAGAGGGTCAGGTTGTCCAGCTTGTACTGGGCTGCCGACATGGCTGCTTCCCAGATCTGGCCTTCTTCGATTTCGCCGTCGCCGGCGATGACGTAGACCCGCCAGTCTGCCCTGTCCAATTTAGCCGTCATAGCCATGCCGTTGGCAGCCGACAAGCCCTGTCCCAGGGATCCCGTCGTCATGTCGATGCCCGGCGTCGTATTCATGTCGGGATTGCCCTGGAGCATGGCGCCGCACTGGCGCAGGTGCCACAATTCATCTTCCGGGAAAAAGCCCCGTTCAGCCAGCGTCGCATACAGGGCCGGCACGGTATGACCCTTGGAGAGGACGAAACGGTCCCGATCCGGCCAGTGAGGCCGCTTGGGATCGATCCGCATGACATCGAAATACAAGACTTGCAGCATATCGACGATGGACAAAGAGCCGCCGGGATGACCGGACTGGGCCAGGGTGACCATCTTGACGATATCCTGCCGCACGTGAGCCGCATGACGGCTCAATTCTTTGCTATCCATGAGAAAGCCCCCTTTTGCCTTCCATTATAGCACAAAAGAGGCTGCCCGGCGGCAGCCTCTTTTGTGAGTTTGCAGTTTGTAGTGGATGGTTATAAATTTGAAGCCATCTTCTACAAACTACAAACTCCGTACTACAAACTATAAAGAGAAATGGGCCTGCATGATGGCAAAAAGCTTCGTGCAACAGTCTCTTTTAAGTGGTTAGTTGTTAGTGGATGGCTTTAGATTTAAAAGCCCATTGGCTCTCTTTGTAGGAGAGCTGTCAGCACAGCTGACTGGGAGGTTCAACCTCTCCGGCCCTGCGGGCCACCTCTCCTATTAGGAGAGGCTTGCGGTCTGCGACCTGCGGGCCGCGGCCTGCGCAGTTCAGTTTCTTACGAGCCACGAACCACACTCACAGCACATACTTCTCAATGGCTTCGGCGACGGCACCTTCGTTATTGGTGGCGTCGGTGACGACGTCGCAGTATTGGCGGATGACGGGGTTGAGGTTATGGACGCCGACGGACAGGCCGGCGGCCTTCAGCATGTCGATGTCATTGATGTTGTCGCCAATGGCCATGGTTTCTTCATGGGCTATGCCGAGGATATCTGCCAATTTCCACAGGCCCGCCCCTTTGTTGACGCCTTTGTGCATGAATTCGATATAACGGTTGCTGGAGAAACTGACCGTAATGTCGTCCAGCAAGGGACGGATTTCGGCGTGTATCTGCTGCAAATAGTCGTAATCCGTATTAGTCACGATGAGCTTGCAGACTTCTTCTTTGCCGCGGATGAAATCGAGGTTCTCCGCCTCGACGGGCACGTAGCCCATGCGGCCATGAAGGAAGGCTTCTTCATCGGGCGTAATATTCGTGATGTAGACGACATCACGCGTATAGATATGCATACATTGACCATACGCACAGCAGCGGCGGAAAATCCGGTCGGCCAGGTCGAAGGGAATCGGGTCCCAGAAGAGGGAGCGGCTGCCCTTATTTTCCGTAATATTGGCCCCGTTAAAGCCGATGACGTACTGGTCCGCCTGGTCGTAGAGGCCCAGGGTCCTCAGGACGCCTTCGATGGAGCGGAAGCCCCGGCCCGTACAGGGAACGAATTTCACGCCTTTGGCAATAGCCGCCGTAATGGCTTCGATATTGCGCTGGCAAATCGTCGCGTCGCTGCTGAGCAGCGTTTCATCCATATCACAAGCAATAATCTTATATTTCATGTCGTCTCCTTTTCTGCCGTAACGGCTGGGGCATAGTGATTGTAAATCTTCCAGGCTGCCAGCGCTGCCAGACATTCAAAGATCCAGAAGGCGTGCCACACGCCGTCCGGACCATAAGCACGGCATAGGAGCCACGCCGCCGGCAGGCTGATGACGACGTAGCGCAGCAGGGTGATGGCAAAGGACGGATTCCCCTTCCCCAGTCCCTCCAGGGCGCCAGACGCCGTAATGGACAAAGCCGACGGCACGAATCCCCAGGCAATGATGCCCAGGGCCGACGCACCGGCTGCGATGGTTTCCTCACGGGACGTGAACCAGCTCATGAGGACGTCCGGTACGGCCAGGCAGATGATCAGCCCTGCTGCCATGACCAGGCCGTTGAGGACCAGTGTCGTCCGATAGATACGGCGCACGCGGCCCATTTCCCCAGCCCCGTAATTATAGCCGATCAGCGGCCGCACACCTTGAATAATACCATTTGTCGGCATAGAAAGAAAGGTCTGGAGCTTATAATAAACGCCGAGGATAAAAATATACGTCGGTGAAAAAGGCGCCAGAAGATGGTTCAAGGCGACGAGAAAGACCGACGACAGGCCCATGTTGAGGGCCGCCGGGATACCAATGCCATAAAGCCGTTTATCGAGTTCGATGTCCCAGTGGAGATGGCGGCGGCGGACTTCGACCCGCAGCGGCCGCCAGTGGCAGACAACGGCATAAAAGAGGAGATTCACCGTCTGGCCCAGCCCCGTCGCCCAGGCCGCGCCTTCAATCCCCATGGCCGGAATCGGTCCCAGGCCAAAGATGAGGATCGGGTCGCCGATGATATTGACCAGGCAGCCCAGAGATAAGCCGGCCATAGTGACCTGCATGCGGCCGACGGCCTGGAACATCTTTTCATAGACCAAGTCGACGCTGAGGATCGTAGAAAAGGTAAAGACGATGACGGCATAGCGCAGGCCCAGGTCAATGAGTCCCGCGTCCTGCGTAAAGGCACGCAAAAAAGACGGCACGGCCCAGATACATCCTGCTGTCATGACCAGGCCATGGATGACAGCCAGGAAGACGCCATGTGTCGCAGCCACATCGGCTGTTCCCTTTTGGCCGGCACCGAGACAGATAGAAATGATGGCATTGAGGCCGACACCGAAGCCGATGCAGACGGCATTGACGAAGTTCTGCATGGGAAAGACCAGGGACACAGCCGTCATAGCCTGTTCGCTGATCATGGCGACGAACAGGCTGTCGACGATATTATAGAGCGAATTGACAATCATCGACACGACGGCCGGCAGGGCCATGGAAGCGATGAGCGGCAAAATCGCCCGTTCTTTCATAAACGATTCGTCCATACGTCACCTTCTGCGGCGGTCGCGCAGCCAGCGCCAGAGGGCTGCTGCCCCTTTGATGACCAGGTAGAAGATGAAGATATTCACTAACAGGCCGAGGATATCGGCACCCCAGCCCAGGGACCCCCAGCCGAAGAGATGGCTGAGCATACTGCCCAGGAACATGCCGCCGGCAAAGAGACCGATGCCGCGCATGACGCTGCCCAGGCGGGACGAAGACGTCGTCCGGCTGGTATTGGCCTGAGCCGTTTCGGCCTTGCGCGCCTGAGTCTGTCCGTTCGGCTTCGTATTGCCCAAGCTGGGTGCTGTATTTTTCGTCGTCCCCGCTTTCGGCGTCACGTTCTTTGGCGCCGGTGCCGGCAGCGATTTCGGCGCCGATACACGGGCACCGCCGCCTCCTTTAGCGGCTTGAACGGAAGACGGGACCGCAGGCAGGGCCAAGGCCGTCCACAAAGCAAAGACACAAACGGCGATAAAAGTCGTTTTTTTCATAACCAGGCTCCTTTATAACAAATGCTGCGATGTATCCGACCGCTTCAAAGCGCCCGGTCCCCCATGGGGAAACATGATATCATATAGATTCAGCGTCGACAGGTAAGCAGCCAGCTTGCCCTGTACGCTGGCCAGGGCTTCGTGGACGTCACAGATGCCGTAGCGGTGATGGTACGGGCACTGGAAACCGCCGTCCAGGCAGCTGGTGATCATATTTTCCCGTTCCATGACGTTGATAATGTCCATCAGAGTAATGTCGTGCAAATCCCGCGTCAAGCGGCATCCCCCCTGGGCACCGCGAATGATTTCGATGAACCCGGCCCGTTCCAGTTTCTTGGAAATCTTGTAGGCGAATTGCCGGGGTATGAGCTGTTCGTCACTGATTTCCCGTATATTTTTCAGCTGTAAATCAGCCAGGGATCGTAAAATGCGGATAGCATAGTCTGTTTCTCTGGTAATAATCACGATGTAAGACGCTCCTTCTCATTCTGTATATTTTAAGTCTATTATAACGTGAAATGACGAGAAATGCCAGTCGTAAATGCCTTGCGGTTCCCAGAAAAACCCGATATAATAGATAGTGTTTGCATGTTTTAGCTTTAACTACAGATGAGGTGTACTATGTCATTAATCGATGAAGTAAATAATCGCCGTACTTTTGCCATCATCTCCCACCCTGATGCCGGCAAGACGACGCTGACTGAAAAATTACTGCTCTACGGAGGTGCCATCCACCTGGCCGGTTCCGTCAAGGCCCGCAAGACGGCGAAACACGCCGTTTCAGACTGGATGGAAATCGAAAAACAGCGTGGTATCTCCGTCACCAGTTCGGTCCTCCAGTTCGACTACGAAGGCCATCACATCAATATCCTCGACACGCCGGGCCATCAGGACTTCAGTGAAGATACGTACCGGACCCTCATGGCTGCCGACAGCGCCGTCATGCTCATCGACGTCGCCAAAGGCGTCGAAGCCCAGACGAAGAAACTCTTCCGCGTCTGTAAAGAACGGGGCATCCCCATTTTCACCTTCGTCAACAAGATCGACCACTTCGGCCGCAACCCCTTCGACCTCATGGACGAAATCGAAGACATCCTGGGCATCCACGCCTACCCCATGAACTGGCCTATTGGCCTGAACGGCAACTACCAGGGCATCTACGACCGGGCTTCGTCGTCTATCGAACTCTTTGAAAAAGACACGACTCACGGCCAGCGCAAACTGGCATCGACCAAGGGTTCGGCAGACGACCCGATTTTCAAAGAACTCCTCGACGAAGACGTCCACCAGGGCCTCATCGACGACATCGAGCTCCTCGATGAAGCGGGCGACGAATTTGACATGGAAAAAGTCAAGCGCGGCGAACTGACGCCGATGTTCTTCGGCTCGGCTATGACCAATTTCGGCGTCAAGCCCTTCCTGGAAGAATTCCTGCGCATGGCTCCGAAGCCGCAGCCGCGCAAATGCCTGGAAGGCGTCGTCGAACCGACATCAGACCAGTTTACGTCATTCGTCTTCAAGATTCAGGCCAACATGAACCCCCAGCATCACGACCGCATCGTCTTCATGCGTATCTGCTCGGGCAAGTTTGAAAAAGGCATGACCGTCACGCACCGCCAGTCCGGCAAGACCCTGCGCCTCATGCAGCCCCAGCAGTTCCTGGCGACAGAACGGACCATCGTCGAAGATGCCTACCCGGGAGACATCATCGGTGTCTTCGATAACGGCACCATGGGCGTCGGCGACACTCTCTATTCAGGCAAGAAGAAAGTCACCTTCAAGGACTTCCCGACTTTCCCGCCGGAACTCTTCGCCCGCATCCGCGCCAAAGACTCGATGAAGCGCAAACAGTTCCTCAAGGGCATGACCCAGCTGGCCCAGGAAGGGGCCGTCCAGATTTATGAAAACCTGGGCTCCATGGAAAGCTACATCGTCGGTGCCGTCGGGCAACTCCAGTTCGAAGTCCTGGAATACCGCCTGAAACACGAATACGGCGTCGACCTGGAAATGAACCGCCTGCCCTACACCGTCGCCCGCTGGATCCAGACCAACGGCCACGACTACAAAGAACTGAAGAACATCGACAGCGCCATGATCGTCAAAGACCATAAACAGCGCGTCGTCCTGCTCATCACCAACGAATGGCAGACCAACTGGATCGTCGAACGGAATCCGGAATTCACGTTCTGCACCACACCGGACCAGTTGAAAATAGAAGAAGAGTAGAAAAAAGGCTTGTCGCGTGCGACAAGCCTTTTTAAGTGGTTAGTGGC
>CABQJB010000016.1 GCA_902464195.1 uncultured Megasphaera sp. | reverse complement strand
ATACTATATTTAATTAGGTGATACAATGAATAACTTTTGTTTTGACCCAGACTTATTTGAAGACATCCCGACGCCGTATGCTGTCTTCAAGGTCCTCCTGGCGGAGGATGGCAAGTCCGTGGAAAATACGCAATACGTCTATGTAAATCAATCGTATTGCCATTTTGCAGGCTACGGCCGGGAAGACCTGATTGGGCGCCGCTTTTTCGACGTCTATCAAAAAGGCGATGTGCGCTGGATGAACTACTGCTGGCAGGCCCTGACGACGGGCCAGGCCGTCCACGACAGCTTGTACAGCCCGGAAATCAATCATTGGCTGACTTTTACGGCAGCGCCCCTGGAAAAACCGGGCTATGTGGCCTTCATCTTCATGGACGTCGATGACGAACGGCTGGAACAGATGAACTTTCGCCGCAAGCGACTGACCAATGAAGCCATCATCAGAGTATCGAAGATACTCAACAGCGATGAGGCCTATAGCGCTTCCATGGACCACGCCCTGAAAGAATTGGGGAATCTAATCCAGCCTGACCGCCTGTACATCCTGGAAACGGATGGCACGACGATTTCCAATACCTTTGAATGGTGCGCCTCCGGCGTCTCGTCGGAAATCGCGACTTTACAGAACCTGGATTACCACGTCTATGTAGCCTGCTGGGAACGGTTTCTGAAGGATTCGTCCCTGGTCCTTATCGAAGACATCGAAGCCCTGCGCGGCGATGACCTGCGGGCCTACGAAAATCTCAAACGCCAGGGCATCGAGCGCCTCATCGCCGTCCCCTTCTACCATAAACAGCGCTTATGGGGCTATTTGGTCGCCGATAATTACGAAATCAACAACTTCGTCAATACTGTCGACGTCTTAGAAACGATTTCTTATTTCATCAGCGCCAAGATTACGACGCACCGTCTGGTCATGCAGCTGGACCACTTGAGTTTCTACGACAGCCTGACAGGCATCCAGAACCGCAACGCCTATACGCAGCGCATCGACGAACTGCTGGGGCAGCATGACAGCATGGGCGTCATCTTTACCGATCTGAACGGCCTGAAAGCCATCAACGACCAGGAAGGCCACCTGGCTGGCGACAGGGCCTTGCAGACCATAGCCACTCTACTGGTCCGCTGCTTCGGAGCAGATAAAGTCTACCGTACAGGCGGTGACGAATTCGTCATTTTCCTGCCAGATATCCCAGCCAGGCAATTCCAGGCCTGCCTGGCCTCCCTCCGCGACCGGGCCGCCGGCGAATGTCCCCTGTCCATCGCCATCGGCGGCCAATGGATCAACGATGCCGCCCAGATATTGCAGGCCATCCACGCCGCAGACAACGCCATGTACCAGGACAAAGAAGCCTATTACCACGACCTTAAGCGGGGGTAGGAGTCAAGGGCTGTCGCATGAATTTTTTTTGCTATCATGCGTAATTCCTTTTGCTTTATAGTTTGTAGTATGGAGTTTGTAGGAGATGACTTTAAATTAAAAAACATTCACTAAAAACTACAAACTGCAAACTTAATACTCAAAAAGGAGCTGTCTTCATGGGACAGCTCCTTTTTTTTACTGTTTCAAATACCAGCTCAATGGCTGGGCTTTGGCAGCGGGGTTATTTTTTTGTTGGCTGCTGGCGGCAGCGAAGATGAGAGAATCGCGGTACATCTTGGCTACGGTTTCCAGGGTTTCCAGGCGGTAGAAGGCCTGGTCCAGGTCCCGGCCGACGGTGGCGGCGCCGTGGCGTTCCATGAGGAAGACGTCGGCTCCTTCTGCGGCTTCAGCACAGGCCGTGGCCAGTTCCGCCGATCCCGGCGGCGCATAGGGTACGGTAGGCACCGGTCCCAGGACCAGGGCCCCTTCGGTGACGATGTCCGGCCGGAAAGGAATGCCGGCTACGGTCAGGGCTGTGGCCGTGACGGGATGGGCGTGGATGATGGCCCGGACGTCTTCTCGCTTCCGATAAATTTCTAAGTGGAGGGCCGATTCCGACGAGGCCTTCCCCGTCCCTTCCAGGACGTGACCGTCGAGGTCGATGACGAGCAGGTGTTTCGGCTTCAGTTCCCCTTTTGGCACGCCTGACGGCGTGATGACGATTGTGCCGTCGTCGCGGCGGAAACTGATATTGCCATCACAAGCTGCAACCAGGCCGGCTTCTTTCATTTTCTGGCCGATGCGACACAGTGTTTTCTTCGTATCCAAGCTCTCGCCCCCCTTAGTGTATGGACGGCATATTGCGGCCGTTGTAGATTTCCAGCATTTCCTGGCGCACCTGACGGCGTATCTGCTGCTGCTGGCGCGGCGTCAGGTCGGCTTTGGTGATATTGAAGAGATAATTATCCAAATCGAAGTCGTGCAGGACCATCTTGGTATGGAAGATGTTTTCCTGGTAGACATTGACGTCAATCATATCGTAGCGGTTGCGTGTACCCTGTGCGATGTAGTTCTGAATGGAATTGATACGGTGGTCGATGAAGAGTTTCTTGCCGTTCACATCGCGCGTAAAGCCGCGGACGCGGTAATCGAGGGTAACGATATCCGAATCGAAGCTGTCGAGGAGATAATTCAAGGCGTTGAGCGGCGAAATGCGGCCGCACGTAGACACATCGATATCGGCCCGGAAAGTCATGATGCCCTTTTGGGGATGGCTTTCGGGATAGGTATGGACGGTCAGATGGCTCTTGTCGAGATGACAGACGACATCGGCATCGTGCACTTCTTCTTCGGAAATGAGGATGGTAACACTGGCCCCTTGCGGGTCATAGTCCTGGCTGGCGACGTTGAGGACGTGGGCACCGATGATGTCCGACACGTTGCGCAGAATTTTTGTCAACCTGTCGGCATTGTACTGTTCATCGATATATTCGATGTACTGACGGCGCGACTCGTCGCTGACGGCATAACAAATGTCATACATGTTGAAGCTCAGGGTCTTGGTCAGGTTGTTGAACCCGTAGAGCTTGAGTTTATTCGTTTTCATGAATCTCATCATCCATTTCTGCTGGAATTACCGTTCGATTTCGTGAAAGGCCACGTCGGTAATGACGCCGTCATCGATGGACACGATGGCATACGTCCCCTTCCGGCCATCCCGGGGCAGACCGATACTGCCGGGATTGACGACCCACATCTCTCCGTCCATCTTGACGAAACGGCGGTGCGTATGGCCAAAGGCGACGAGGTCCGCCTGGTTCTGGCGGCCCAGTTCGACGAGTTTCTGCCAGCGCCGTTCACCATACCACTGACAGCCGTGGATGGCGACGATGCGAACGCCGCCGACGGTGACGCAGCGGCATTCCGGATCCTTCGTATGGGTCATGTAATCATTATTGCCTAAAACGGCATAGACGGGAACACCCGTATAGATGGCCAGGTCTTCACCGTCGTCGCAGTAGTCGCCGCAATGAATCCAGGCCGCCACGTCGGGCACGGCATCGGCCATGCGCGACAAACATTCAAAACGGCCGTGGCTGTCACTGACCAGGCCGACGCGGATGGTACTCATGACAGGGCCTCGACGAGCTTCTTCAAGGCTTTGCCGCGATGGCTAATGGCATTCTTCTCTTCCATGGTCATTTCGGCCATAGTCTTGCCTTTTTCAGGTACATAGAAGAGCGGGTCATAGCCGAAGCCGTTGTCGCCGGCATAGAAGTCGCGCAGGACGCCGTCACAGCTCCCCTCAGCCGTCACCGTCCGGCCGTCCGGCCAGATGAGGACGAGGGAACAGATATAGTGGACTGTGCGCTGTTCCGGCGGGAAGGCGGCCAGGTCGGCGATGAGTTTCTGGTTGTTGGCTTCATCATCGCAGTCCGGACCAGCATAGCGGGCCGAATAGACGCCGGGACGGCCGCCGAGGGCGTCGGCGGCGATGCCCGAGTCGTCTGCCAGGCAGGGCAGACCGGTAGCCTTCATATAATAGGTTGCCTTGAGCAAGGCATTTTCGGCAAAGGTCTTCCCCGTTTCTTCCGGCTCGGTAATATCGGCGATGACGTCATGGACGGAAAGGGCTTCATAGCCTAAGGGCTCCAGGATGCTCTTGAATTCCCGGATTTTTCCGGCATTGTGCGTTGCCAATACGATTTTTTCTGCCACAGCTATTCTCCTTAGTCCTTATTACGGTTCTTGACGAACTGGGCGTAATTCTTGATGACGACGATTGGCGTCTTCTGGGACGCATTGCCAAAGGGGTTGTCGATGAGGATCTTGGCGATTTCCTTCGGGTTCAGGCCTTTGCTGTGGCCGAGGACAGCCGAGCGCTTGAGGTCGTTGACGTCGGCGACAACGGCACCGTAGCAGCCCATGCGCTGTTTGATTTTTTCAGCGACTTTATCTGGTTCAGCCGGGCCATAGACGATACATTTATCAAAAGGCGGCATGGTACCGGTGACATCGTCGGTAAGCGATGCCTGGCGGCATTTGGCATACCAGACGCCGTTCTTGCCGACGAGCTTGGCCAAGAAGCCGATGAAGAACCAGAACATCATCTTCCATTCGCCTTCGAGGTTCATGGCAGCCTGCATGCCATAGAGGCTGGCCATACTGCCTTCGCCAGGGATGAAACGGCGCATGAGGCGGGCCTGCCACGACGGCGTCAATTCTTCTGGACGGGTATAGCGGCGCTGGGTAATGGCAACGACGCTTTCGGCCGAGCAGACCAGGTCGTCCGGGCCGACGATATCTTTTGCATATTCTTCAATGACATCGACAATATCATCTTTATCCGTAAGGATTCTCGTTTTTACAGGTACTAATTCTAATTCTGCCATCTCGTTAAAACCTCCTAGTTCTGTTCCAATGCATGCTGTACTTCCGAAGCCTTCAAGGTGATGCGGGCTTTATGGATGTACCATTCGCTGCGGGAAACGACCTGATATACCAAATCGATGGGCATGTCAGGGAAGGTCTTCAAGTCTTCGCGGATATTGCCGTCTTTGCTGACCAGGGCGATGGTGACGCGGATCATGCCCTTGTCGCCAGGATTGAAGATGACCGATTCCCAGTAGTTGTCATCGCGTTCAGCGGCTTTATTGGCCAGCTGGGAATGAACGATGACCTTGTCGTACTGTTCGCGGGGCAGCAGGGTCCGGGGATAGAAATCCATGATGGTACCGAGCTGACGGCCGGCGTTGTGGAGGGGGACTTCCGTTTCAAAGACAGCCGTATCCTGGGTCATCTGTTTCAGTTCAAACGGCTTGCGGCGACGGGCTTCGATGACGAAGCGGGCATCGCCCTGCCGCCAGGCAAAGAGGCGGAATAAAAGGTACAAGACAGCGACAATGCCGATGACGGCAATGACAACATTGAGTAAGACATAGAAAAACACGACGCAAGACTCCTTTATATAATATTTTGATAACCATTAAATGAGGGAAATTTCTTCAGCTGTGAATTCATTGGCCGGGATGAGGTGCTGGGCCAGGCGGGAACCGCGGCCGCTCTCTGCCGTAAAGCACAGGCGGAGGGTCCCTGATTCCGTCTGCTTATTGAGGAGACCATCCTTTTTCAGGACATCCAGCGTTTCCAGGGCCATTTCATGAGCCGGATCGACAAAGGCGATGGAATCGCCGCAGAGCTCTTCAAACAAGGGCTGGACGAAGGGGAAATGGGTGCAGCCGAAAATGGCCGTATCGGCACCGGAATGAAGGACCGGTTCCGTATAGCGCTTCAAGGGCTCGCGGATTTCCGGGCCGTCGAGGACGCCCCGTTCGATGAGATTGGCCAGGGCCGGGCAGGACTGCTCGACGATTTCAATGTCCGGGTCCATGGCAGCGGCGACTTTGCGATGACTGTGATTGGCAATCGTGAGCGGCGTAGCAAAGACGGCGATTTTCTTGGTCGCGCTGATTTCCCGCGCTGTCCGCAGGCCCCGGCTCATGCCGATGAGGGGATACGGCACTTCCTGGACGACCGTATCGTAGGCGACGGCCGTCACGGTGTTGCAGCCGATGGCGACGAGCTTGACGCCTTGAGCCGTCATGAAGCGCAGGATATCCCGCGTATAGGACAGGATTTCTTCCGGCGTCCGCGTCCCATAGGGATTGCGCTTCGTATCGCCTACATAGATGATGTTTTCATGAGGCAGCAGCATCCGCAGCTTGGCGACGACCGTCAGGCCGCCGACACCGGAATCAAAGACGCCAATGGGCTGTTGATTACGTTCCATGTACCCCTCCCCCGGCCTGAGCAGCCGCTTTATCTTCGGCATACATGGCCTGTAATTTCTTATAATCGTCTTCATCTAGGCGGGCGACTTTGCCGCTGTCCTTATGGGCAAAGACATTCTGCGTCATCCCCGTCGCCAGCAGGCGGTGGTCATCGTGATTGACGATACGGTATGAAAAGACCATCTGCGCCCGGCTCAGCTTGACCAGCCGCGTCTCAATGTCGATAGTATCGGCATAGTTGATGGGGCTGATGTACTCGCAGGACACGCTCTTGATGGGATATGAGATGCCCTGGTCCAGCAGGGCGAATAAATCGATGCCGGCAGCTGCCAGATATTCGCAGCGGCCGCACTCGAACCAGCGGATATGATTGGAATGGTGGGCAATGCCCATCATGTCGGTTTCATAGAACCGCACTTTTTCAACGACAGTAATCATAAGCTCTTAACTCCTAACTATATGCATCTTACATCATGCACACTCATACTATTTTACGATGAGGAACTATGTTTGTCAAAGGAAAAAGAGGCTGTCCCATAAAGACAGCCGCTTTTTGAGTATTAAGTTTGCAGTTTGTAGTTTTTAGTGAATATTTTTAAATTTGAAGCCCTCTTCTACAAACTACAAACTCCGTACTACAAACGATAAGTAAATGGACCGTGCATGATGGCAAAGCCCTTCAGACGGCTTCCCCCACTTCACACGCGGACGCGGAAGAACGGGAACATATGACGTACTTTTTCACGGTGTTCCGGCTTGACGTAAGTCCCGGCCAGGCGCAGGGCCGCAGCGACGACGGCGGCGTCATCGAGCCAGCCGAAACCGGCAAAGACATCGGGCACGAAGTCAAAGGGCAAAATGACATAGCCCAAGGCTCCCATGAGAGCCAGTTTGATGAATTTCGGCGTGTCTTCATCCTGCATGCAGTAAAAAATCGTCAGGAGCTTCGGCAAAAAGTGGACCTTTCTCCCTGTCTTGCGGACAAAGGTGACGAATTTGCCTGGTGTATAAAAACGTGCAAAAAAGCGCAGTACCTTCCACATGGGTGTTCACCTTACTTTTTATCTTCCAAAGGAATCTTGGCATCTTCTACGGCGGCTTTTACCTTGTCTTCGACAGAGGCCGTATCGCTTTCTGCAGCAGCCGTTTCCGGTTCCGCAGCAGCCGTCGTTTCTACCGTTACTTCCGCCGTTTCTGCAGCTTCCGCCGTGCCTTCCGGCTTTTCGCCTTCACCGGCCTTGGTTTCTTCGGCCTTTTCTTCTACGATTTCATCGACCAGGTCGTCGTGATGGCGGACAGTGTGATAGAGTTCTTCCCCTTTTTCCTTGACATCCTGGAAACGGTCTTTGGCGACGCCGCCCCATTTCTTCATGAAGTCGATGGTTTCATCGCCGAGAGGGACGTTCTTCAAGGGATTTTCCTTGAGCTTGTCGACCTGTTCCCGGGCCTTATCCTTCCATTCGCCCATCATGTCGATATAGGGCCCCATATCAGTAGGCATGCCGTCCTTGAGCCAGCGCTGGGTGACGCGGCCCAGGCTGTAGGTGATGCCGACGGCGACAGGTACCTGGATGGCGCTGAAAGGAATGATCGTCGTCAACAGGCTGCCGGCAACGCGGCTGCCGACGGCACCGAGGAAGGCGATGAGGGCCCGTTCGCTCAATTTGACATCATAGACTTTAGCGATACGGCTGACCAGATAGACTTCGTTGGCCATGAGGGCGACGGTCCCGACGAGCGGCGCGATGACGATGGCACCGGCCCGGGCTGCAGCCCAGCGGCACAGCATTTCGACTTTCACGTCCTTATCTTCCGTCGATTCTTCCATAGCCTTGACGACGCTGGCTGCGGCATCTTCGGCCGGCTGGGACTGAGCCTTCATGTCGGCCAGTTCCTGTTTCAATGCGGCGATTTCTGCCTGCAGTTCTTCTACGGTCTTGGCTTCTTCTTTGTATACTTCTTCTGCCATAACAAACACCCCATTCTTTAACGTATTAAAATTTATACTCTATATTTTCCCATGTTTCTACCAGCTTGTCAAACCCCCATCGACAGGAAGGGCCACACCGGTAATGAACGACGCGTCATCGCTTAGGAGGAAGGCGATGGCTTTGGCCACTTCATCGGCCCGGGCCAGGCGGTACAAGGGGTACTGCTCTTTCATGGCATCCCGCGTCGTGTCGGGATGGTCCCGGAGCTGCTGCTCCAGCATAGGCGTTTCCACATCGCCGGGACAGACGCAGTTGACCCGTATCTGGTGCGGTGCCGCTTCCAGGGCCAGGGACTTGGTGAAGGCCACGATGGCGCCTTTCGTCGCCCCGTAGAGAGAGCAGGCGATATTGCCCTGGAGGCCGGCGTCGCTGCTGACGGTGACGATGCTGCCCGGCCGGCGCCGCAAGTGAGGCAGGGCATAGCGGCAAAGCGAAATCGTCCCAAAGACATTGATGGAAAAGAGGCGCTGCATATCGGCAGGCGTGACATTTTCCAAAAGTCCTTCTTCATAGATACCGGCTGACGTGACCAGGCCGTCGACGCCGCCGAAATGAGAAACTGTCTCTTCGACCATCCGGCAACAATCGTCGTCACAGGCTACGTCGCCCTGGATATACCAGGTCCGGTCCGGACAGGACAGCGCCGCCAGGGCGGCCTCCCCTTTCTCCCGATGGCGGCCGCTGATGGCGACGTTCCAGCCCCTTTCCAGTAAGACCGCCGCGGCCGCCAGGCCGATGCCCGACGTGCCGCCGCTGATGAGTACCGTATCCATATCGTCCCTCCTACATGATGCCAAAATAAGATAAGCCCAATTTACCGATGAGGACGACCGTCACGGCCAGCATGACCAGGCGGACGAAACCCGTGCCGCGGCGGATGGCCAGGCGGGAACCGAAGAAGGCGCCGGCAAAGATGCACAGGGCCATGGCGATACCGTAGACGTAGAGGATCTGCCCCCACCAGATGAGGAGGACGAAGGACGTCACATTGCTCATGAGGTTGAGAATCTTGGCATTGCCTGCAGCCGTGACGAAGTCGAAGCCTAAGGCCGCAAAGCCGACGATAAGGAAGGTCCCCGTCCCCGGCCCGATGAAGCCGTCATAGAATCCGATAGCCAAGGCCATGGTCAGGGCGGCCAGGACGTTGCCCCGGGTATTGCCGCTGTACGTGCTGGCCGCGCCGAGCTGACGCTGGCTGAAAACGAAGACCGCCGCCGCGATGAGGGCGATGATGATAATGGGCTGGAGCCATTCGCTCTTCAAATGCAGCATGACCAGACAGCCCAGGATGGCACCGACGAAGGTCCCCGGCAGGATCCGCTTCAAGAGGCTCATGTCGACCTTGCCGGCCCGCCAGAACTGCCAGGCGCTCATGACGGCGCCAAAAGTCGCGGAAAATTTATTGGTCCCAATGGCCAGATGCGGCGGCAGGCCGGCTGCCAAGAGGACGGGCAGCGAGATGAGGCCGCCACCGCCGGCGATGGAATCGACGAAACCGGCCAGGAAGCCGCCGGCCATGATGAAGAGCAGCAGCGACGCTGACAGGGTCGTATGAAAAAGTTGGAATTCCATAAAAAAAATACTCCTTTTGGAAAAAAACTCCTCTTGCTTCGCAGTGCGAAACCGAGGAGACCCTTTTCTCAGTGTTCATATATCAGATCCGCCGCCGTTCCGGCCGTCTGAGGCCGCAAGAGACGGACGATTTCCTTGCCGATGATCCGCGCACCGTCGCGGTGGCAATCGAGGCTGGCTTCCGACATGGCTTCCAGCTCATCCGGATGCGTCAAGAGGTCCGCTACGACGGAAACGAGGTCTTCCTGCTTCTTGACCCAGCGGGCACAGCCTTTGGCCTGCATGTACGTCGCGTTGGCTTCTTCCTGGCCCGGGATGGGACTATAAAGGACCATGGGCACCTGGACGGCCGCCGCTTCAGTACAAGTCAGGGCGCCCGGTTTGGTGACCAGCAGCGACGCCTGGCACATGAGCTGGGGAATCCGGTTGGTATAGCCCAGGATGTTGACGTCGTGATGCAGTTCGCTGCGCATCTTGGACAGTTCATCATAGAGATCGGCATTGTAACCGGTGACGACGGTGAAGCTGTCGACGGCATCGAGGCGGTCGAGGAGCGTCAGGGACTGTTTGATGGAACCCATGCCCAGGCCGCCGCCCATGATGAGGACGTTCTTATCCGCCTCATGAGCTGCATCCCAATGCCAGCGTTCCTGTTCAAAGGCCTTGCGCACAGGGATCCCGGAAACGACGATCTTGCCGGCATCGATGCCCTGTTCGACGAGCAGGTCCTTGAGCTGGGATGCGGCGACACAGTAGACATCGATCTGGGGATAGACCCAGAGCTGATGGATGGCAAAATCGGTGATGACGCCGACCAGCGGGACATTGAGGCGGTGCTGGCGCTTGAGGAGCGCTGCCGCTCCTGCCGGGAAGGGATGGGTAAAGACGAGGACATCGGGCTTCTTTTCGGCCAATACCCTGAGCATCCGCCGCTTGAGGCCCCAGGCAAAGAGCGTCTTGACGACGAGTCCCTTCTTATATCCTTGTGACGAATAGTACATCAAATCATACAGCATGGGAAAGACATCGAGGATCTTGATGTACGTTTCCTTGACGATGTTGTCGATAGACAGGACGTCGTTGGACAGGAAATCCAGGTGTTCCACTTCACATTCTTCGGGAATGGTCTTGACGTATTCTTCTATCGCCCGTGCTGCCTGTGTATGCCCCGTGCCGATGGATGCGGACAGGATCAGGACTTTCTTCTTTGTCATGCATGATACCCTCTTTTATAAACAGCATTAGTCTAGTAGCTCATACTACTATGGTACGACAATTTGCAAGAAAAGAAAAGGGCCGTTTTTCATGCGGCCCTTCGGAATCGTACCTTATTTGTTGTTGACCAAATCTTTGAGCTGTTTGCCAGCTTTGAAAGCCGGGGTCTTGGATGCTTCGATCTGAATCGGTTCGTTGTTGCGCGGGTTGCGGCCTTCACGGGCTTTACGCTGACGGACTTCAAAAGTGCCAAAGCCGATGATCTGTACTTTATCGCCCTGGGTGAGGCTGTCGCTGATGGCTTCGAATACAGCTTTTACAGCTTTTTCAGCGTCTTTCTTGGTCAAATCGGATTTCTGTGCGACTGCAGCGATTAATTCTGTTTTGTTCATGATACTAGGTCCTCCTTTAAATCGTTACATCTGGGTAACGCTAACTATCTGTATTTTTCTTCTGCCGTTCTATCTGTTTGGCTTCCTGCCAGAACGAGTCGAGCTCATCCAGCGTAAAAGCATCCCACGGCCGGCCCGACTGGCGGACCCGGTCCTCTACGTGAGCAAAGCGGCGTCGGAATTTACAGTTAGCCCGATGTAACGCACATTCCGGCTCTATATGATAGTGTCGGCATAAATTTGCAAAGACGAACAGGACATCCCCAGCTTCTTCTTCGGCATGGACGGGATCACCTTCGCCAAGGGCCTGACGGAATTCTTCCCATTTTTCATGGAACTTATCCCAGACGCCCTGGACATCGGGCCAGTCGAAACCGGTCTTGGCCGCTTTTTCCTGAAGTTTATCTGCAGCCAGGAGCGACGGCAGTCCGGGAACGACGCCATCCAGCAGGTGAGCATGCTGCTGGCGTTGTTCGCCTTGCTTTAATCTATCCCAGTTTAACATACTCGTAC
Source organism: uncultured Megasphaera sp. (assembly GCA_902464195.1). Lineage (GTDB taxonomy): Bacteria > Bacillota > Negativicutes > Veillonellales > Megasphaeraceae > Megasphaera. The sequence goes on along the minus strand of CABQJB010000016.1, from coordinate 6,701 downwards.
CTATGTTTTCAAGGCTTTTTTGGCTAAAAACGTAGGGATGACGCCGAATCATCTTATCCGTGACGTCTTTTACGACATCTTGGGCCGAAAAAAGGCCTTTTTCCTGGGCAATGCGGGCATGGATGGCGACCTGATAGAGGATGTCCCCCAATTCTTCCCGGATGCCCGCTACGTCGTGGTTGTCGATGGCATCGAGCATTTCATAGACCTCTTCGATGAGATAGCGGCGCAAGGTCTGGTGGGTCTGGGCTTTGTCCCAGGGGCAGCCGTCTTCGCGGCGCAGACGAGCTGTCACGTCGACGATGGGCGTCACATCGAAAGGCATGGTCTCGGCATCGACCCCCTGCCGCTTCCGCGCCTCCTCGATGAGGCGGCATACGGCCCGGGCCATAGCCGGCCCGCCCGGGACGGTATGGACGACGGCATGGAGGCGGCTTTCGCGCAGCAGCAGCTCGATGACTGGCGCATAGGTCTCGGCAAAGGACTTGCCGGCCTGGCCGTACGAATCCAGCGGCTTATCGTCACTCCCCAGGGGGATGATCTTGATTTCCATAGCAGTTCCTCATTTCTCGGCAAATATGCCTATGCCTGTCATTATAACACGGAGTCCGCCATTTGTCGCGGCCTGACAGGAAAAAGGACATCCCACAGGACTTGGCGGACATAGGGACCATAAGTCCCCTGCAAAGACGTCTCCGGCCCCTGGCAGGCCACCGTGACGATATCCGAAAGGATGCGGGCCCGGGCTGGCGAAAAGGCACTCTTCCGGCCGGCCAGGCCATGCAGATTCTGAAGCATAAAAGCGGCCCGTCCATAGTCTTCCTTGACGATGAGCCAGCGCACCTGGAACAGGGCCTGGACATCGCAGTGGAAGCGGCGCAGACCGCCGCAGCGGTCCCACCAGGCATAGAACCGTTCTTCCTGCCTTTGGCGCAGGCTCAGGCGCAGCAGGGCCACCGCCGGCCGCAGGTAGTGCCGGCGGTCATACGTACCTGGCGGCTGCCGCTGCTGGAGCTGCCAGGCCCGTTCATAATATCCCTCGGCCTGGTCATAGGCCCACCGGGGCCGTCTGGTCAGCGGCCATTGACCGGCCCGTTCCAGGAGAACGCCCAGGAGGTAGGGATATTCCGGCTGGTCCGGCTGCTGGCGGCAGGCCATGAGCAAGTCCCGGGTCATACGGCGGCAGCGGCGGATCCGGCCGGCCTGGCCTTTCGTCCGCTCCAGGGACAGGCCATAGAGCAGGGAAAGCTCTTCCAGCAGGGACGAGTGCAGGGAAAGATAATGGAAATCCTGACGGAAGTCACGAGGCAGATACATGAGCAAACCTTCTTTCTTTGTCCATTTTTCCCCCAGTGTAACAGAGAAAAATGAAAAAAACCTGAAAAGCAAGGCTTTTCAGGTTAAGATTTGCTGAGAAAATCATTTCTGGCTCAGTTTCGTCAGCAGGCGGATGAGTTCGGCCTGTTCGTCTCCGCTGAGGCGATTCATGAGCGTCGAAATGCGCAGATAATGGCCTGGCAGTACCTGGCCCATGAACTGGCGGCCCTGGGCCGTGAGGCTGACCTTTTTGCCCCGCTTGTCTTCCTGGTCGATGACGACCGTCGTCAATCCATCGCGGACCATACGCTTGACCATGGTCGTAATCGTCGCCCGGGTCACGCCGGTCTTCTCGGCCAGTTTGGACGGCGCAATGCCATCCGGGTTCTGGTGCAAGACGATCATGACCCGCAGTTTCCCCTGGGACAGGTGGTACTGTTTGGCCAGGACGTCGTTGATGGACGAGCGGATGATTTCAGCGGCCTGGGAGATGCGCAGCATGGCCAGGACCGCCGACGGTTCGATTTCCGGAATGATCCGGGCATGTCTTTCCAATTCTTCCCGCGTCGGGAATGCTTCAAATCTCATATGTCTTCCCCTCTTTTGATTAGCTTGCTAATCAAAAGTATAGAATAAAACGGGAAAAAATACAAGCATTTTTCCCCGTTTTACGAAAATATTTTTATAACATATGCGTTCTATTTACATATTCTTGCTGCGCAGGTCAGCTAAGATTTCCTGGACGCGGGCAACGGCCTGGTCGATAGGAACGACTTCCTGTTCGCCAGTCCGGCGGATCTTGATTTCGACAGTGCCTTCGGCAGCGCTCTTCTTGCCGACCGTGACCCGGACAGGATAACCGATGAGGTCAGCATCGTTGAATTTGACGCCAGCCCGTTCGTTGCGGTCGTCGAGGAGGACGTCGGCCTTGGCAGCCTGCAAGGCCTGATAGAGGTCGCCGGCGATGCGGACCTGGTCTTGGTCCTTGCTGCTGACCGGGACGATAGCCACTTCAAAAGGCGCGATAGCGACAGGCCACATGATACCGTGTTCATCGTGGAACTGTTCGATGGCCGCAGCGATGGTGCGGGTAACGCCGATACCATAGCAGCCCATGACGTAGGGCTTGGCCTTGCCGTTCTGGTCAAGGAAGGTCGCATGGAGGGCTTCGGAATACTTCGTCCCCAATTCAAAGACCTGGCCGACTTCGATGCCGCGGACGATTTCAACAGGTGCGCCGCAGTGCGGGCATTTGTCGCCTTCGACCATATTGCGGATAGTCGTAACTGTCACGCCTTTGAAATCCCGCGACGGATTGACGTTCTGATAATGATAGCCGGCCTTGTTGGCACCGGTGACGCCGTTGGGGACGTTCATGGCTGACGGGTCGACGAGGACGAAGAATTTTTCATTATCCGGTTTATCAGCACCCATGGGGCTCATATAGCCCGGCTGGAGGCCGTGGGCCTTCAATTCGTCTTCCGTCGCCGGTTCGATGACATTGCCGCCGACGAAGTTCTGGACAGCGACATCATTGACTTCATGGTCGCCGCGGACCATGCAGAGGACTGTTTTTTCACCGTCAATGGTGAAGGTGACGGCTTTGATCGTCTTTTCGACGGGAATGTGGAGGAACTGGGCCAAATCTTCAATGGTCGAGCAGTTCGGCGTTTCGATGAGTTCCACGTCTTTGGCGTCTTCTGCCGGCATTTCGATGGCCTGAGGGACGGCTTTTTCGATATCGGCAGCATAGTCACATTTCGAGCACGATACGATTTCGGCTTCGCCAGCCTGGGCCAGGGCCATGAATTCATGGGTATGATTGCCGCCAATCTGGCCGCTGTCGGCTTCGACGGGCTTGAAATTCAGGCCGCAGCGCGTGAAGATGCGCGTATAGGCATCGTATTCATCCTGGTAGCTCTTGTGCAGGCCTTCTTCATCGACGTCGAAGGAATACGCGTCTTTCATGACGAATTCACGGCTGCGCATGAGGCCGAACCGCGGACGGATTTCGTCGCGGTATTTATTCTGCATCTGCCACAGCGTGACAGGCATCTGTTTGTACGAACGCAGTTCATTGCGGACCAGGGTCGTAATCAATTCTTCGTGTGTCGGCCCGAGGCAGAAATGATTGCCATGGCGGTCTTCGAGTTTGAACATTTCCGGTCCATAGGCATTCCAGCGGCCCGATTCGTGCCAGATTTCAGCCGGCTGCATAATGGGCATCATGATTTCCTGGGCGCCGATGTTGTTCATTTCTTCGCGGACGATGGCTTCGATCTTGAGTTCGACCCGGCGGCCTAAGGGCAGGAAAGAATACAAGCCGCCGCCATTCTTGCGGATCATTCCGGCTTTCAACATATACTGATGGCTGGCGATTTCGGCGTCTGCCGGGATTTCCCGCAGCGTCGGACTATACAATTTCGATGCTAACATGAGTTAGGACTCCTTTGCAATGGTTTTTTCGATTTCTTCCAGCAGGCTGGACACGAGCCGGTCTTCCGGCACAGTACGCAGGACCTGGCCATGGGAAAAAACGATGCCCTTCCCCTTGCCGCCGGCAATGCCGAAATCGGCTTCCCGGGCTTCACCGGGACCGTTGACGACACAGCCCATGACGGCGACCTTGATGGGCACAGTCAGATGGGAAATGGCTTCTTCCACTTCCTTTGCCAGGTCGATGAGGTGGACCTGGGTCCGGCCGCAGGTCGGACAGGAAATGAGGGTCGGCCCGAAATGGCGCAGGCCAAGGGAACTGAGAATGGTCTGACCGGCCTTGATTTCTTCGACGGGATCGCCCGTCAGGGATACGCGGATCGTATCGCCGATGCCTTCGTGGAGCAGCGTGCCGATACCGATGGCCGACTTGATACTCCCTTCGCGGACCAGGCCGGTCTCGGTTACGCCTAAGTGCAGAGCATAAGGCACCTTGTCAGCCAGGGTTTCGTAGGCTTCGATCATCAAGGGCACGTCGGAGGCCTTGAGGGAAATGACCATATTGCGGTAATCCATGCGTTCCAGGATACGGATATGGCGCAGGGCCCCTTCGACCATGCCCGCTGCCGTCGGATGGCCGCCGCTCCGGGCCAGGATATCTTCCGGCAGGGATCCCGTATTGATGCCGATGCGGATGGGAATGCCTTTAGGGCGCACCTTTTCGACGACTTTGACGACGTTGTCGTCAGATCCGATATTGCCCGGATTGATGCGCAGGGCCTGGACACCACTGTCGACGGCGGCCAGGGCCAGGCGGTAATCGAAGTGGATATCAGCAACAATGGGGATATCCACGGCCTGAACGACGGCAGCCAGGCCTTTGGCCGCTTCCATATCGGGGACGGCGAAGCGCAGGATTTCAGCGCCATACGACGCCAGACGGCGGGCATCGACGACGGCTTCGGCCATGTGGGCCGGATTGACCGTCGACATGGTCTGGACCGATACGGGTGCATCGCCACCGATGGTGACGCTGCCCGCCTGGACGGGAAGAGATTTTCTACGTTTCATGCAAGGCCTGCCTTTCTAAAAGCGGCTGAGATCCTGAAACATGGCGAAGAGGAACAAGGACCCCAAGAGGACAGCCCCTGTGACCTGGATATAGTACAACGCCCGTTTCGGCATCCGCCGACGCGTAATTCCTTCGAGAATCAATAAAATAATATAGCCTCCATCAAGGAGTGGTACGGGCAGGAGATTCAAGATGCCCAGGTTAAGGCTAAGAAAAGCCGTGAACATGAGCAAGTTGGCAAAGCCCGACGCGGCTACCTGGCCGGCCAGCTGGGCGACGCCGATAGGACCGGCAACTTCGGCTTTTTCCCGGCCCGTCACCATATCATAGAGGCCGACGATCATGAGCTGACATATCTTACCCGTCCGCTGCACGGCCATACCGGCCGATTCAAAGAAGCCATGGGCTTCTTTCGTCGTCATGGGCATGACGCCGAGCATGGCTTTCTTCGAGGCACTGTCGACTTCAGGCACCATTTCGACGCCTTGAATCTGGCCGTCCCGTTCGATTTCAACAGTGACCACGGCGTGGCTGTACGGCGCAACGGCCTGAGAAATGTCGGTCCATTTGGAAATCTCCTGGTTGCCGATGCGGACGATGCGGTCACCGGCTGCGAGGCCCGACTGTTCAGCCGGCGAACCGGCAATAGTCGAGCCGACGATGGCTTCCGGCGAAACGGTCACCGTGCCGACGACGAAGAACAGGCCCCACAAGAGGAAGATAGCCAGGACGAAGTTCATGATGCCGCCGGCGGCGATGACGATCAGGCGCTTCCAGACGGGTTGACTCAGGAAGGATTTTTCATTCAGCTCTTCGTCTTCGGTCATGCCGGCGATGCGGTTGAACCCGCCGAGAGGAATGGCCCGCAGGGAATATTCGGTGTCGCCGCGGCGTACACTGTACACTTTGGGACCGAAGCCGAGTGCGAACTCATCGACCTGCATCCCCGCCCATTTGGCCGTCGCAAAATGGCCCAGTTCATGGACGAAGACGATGACACTGAAGACGAAGATCGTCGCTAAAATAGTAAGACCCACGGGAAATCCCCTTTCTACAGCAAGGAAGCGGCACAACGGCGGGCCCAGGCGTCGGCCTGGCGGATAGACGCCAAGGTGACGTCGTGCGAGACCGTATGCCGTTCCATGACAGTACGGACAATATCAAAAATACGCGTAAAGGAAATCTCCTTACGCAAAAAAGCATAGACAGCAACTTCATTGGCCCCATTGAGGACACAGGGCATGGTGCCGCCGATGCGGCCGGCTTCATAAGCCAGGCCGATAGACGGGAACTTCTCGTCGTCAGGCGGGAAGAATTCCAGCGTCCCCAGCGTCTTCCAGTCGATGGGCCGGGCACCGCGGACAGCCATCCGCTCTGGATAAGTAAAGGCGTACTGGATGGGCAGCCGCATATCGGGCATGCCCAGCTGGGCCAGGACAGAGCCGTCGATGAACTCGATCATGGAGTGGATGATGCTCTGCGGCTGGATGACGACTTCAATCTTATCAAAGGGCATGTGGAAGAGCCAGTGAGCTTCGATGACTTCCAGGCCCTTATTGAACATCGTCGCCGAGTCGATGGTGATTTTGCCGCCCATATTCCATGTCGGATGCTTAAGGCACTGTTCGACCGTAATCGACGAAAATTCCGACGCCGGCCGGCGGAAATGGGGACCGCCGGAAGCCGTGACCAGCAGTTTGGCCACTTCTTCCTGGCGGCGTCCCTGGAGGCACTGGAAGATAGCCCCGTGCTCGCTGTCTACGGGCAGGATGCGGACGCCGCGGGCTGCGGCTTCCTTCATGACCAGTTCGCCGGCAGCGACGAGGGTTTCTTTATTGGCCAGGGCGATGTCCATCCCCTTTTCAATGGCATGGAG
>CABQJB010000015.1 GCA_902464195.1 uncultured Megasphaera sp. | reverse complement strand
AATAATATTTTTATTATAAGTAAAAAAAATAAACACAGATAACCCTATATCACGAAAAGACTCTTCGAAGCTGTCTGCAAAATACTTTAGAGAATCAGGAATTGCTAATAAAATCACTTCAAGGCCCCTTTTGTCATCAACGAATCTCATCAAGAATTAAATATCCTTATAATATGCTGGATTAATTTATCCTGGCCGTATTTCTTATTAGCCCCTATTAATCCTTGTTTATACGTTTCTTTCTTTTCTTCAAAAGTATTCACGAAATTTTCCAATTGCTTTGAAAAAACGTCTACAGAGTCCAATTTTACAGCTTCGCCAACAGGGAATTCCTGCAGGATTTCCGGATTCATTTCCGGAGACTGGAGTACCGGTTTATAATAGCCAATGGCTGTAAACAGCATGGCACTTGGCTGATACCGATACCGTTCCGCCCCGTAAGGCAATAGCATGACGTCAATATCCATGATAGCCTTCTGCCATTCTATGCCTAAAAGGTTCTTATGCAAAAAATGGATATTTTTATAATCCGCATATTCATTTCTCAGCCGTTCAAAATCATCACTATCTACTTGCGTTGCCGTAGCTCCCTGTACAGTTAAGGTCACAGGAGTCGTAAACTTTGCTTTCACAAAGACCTGCAAGAAAAAGTCCAGATTTTTTTCCCGACGATACTGACCAAAAAAGCCAAGGCGCAAAGGATCATGCACATGGAATTCTGGCGTCACTGGCAAATCAAAAGGAACATAAACTGGTGCCATGATAGTGTGAAAATTAGGACAATCAGCTAATTCTGGAAATTTAGTTTGCAGCCCCAAAGCCCCTAAATGTACATTAGGATATTCCTTTAAACTTTTAACGCCATCACAGAAACGCTGACGGTCTTTAGGCATAATGCCGTGAAACATGAATAGAAAAGGAACTTTACTATCCTTTAAAATACTGTGACGGATTGAACGCATAACACGCCAGCTATTCGTCGGTACAATGACAGCATCGCATTTACCGTCAGTACCTTTCCGACAAGCACTGTTGAGCCAGGCAATGCGACGACGTTCTCGCTGAAGTGAGAGCCACAACCGCTTCAAACGACTGACGCCAGCATAAGAAATAGCCTCTCCCCCTTCAAGATAATCTACATCACAGTGATAATCCAGCTTGAAAGGGAATTTTTCAGGCACAAAAAAAACCGGTTCATGACCTTGTTTTTTCAATTCTTCGACCAGTATCCGGTCAAATTCGACTTCATGCCCTGCCGGCATGACAATCGATTCTAAAATAGCCACACGCATTTTTACTACTCTCCTTTATTTTCGATCCAGCCATTCGATCATTTTCGGATTATATTCATAAATACACAACAGACAGGTATTTAATATGTAAAGGCTCGATTCTTGCTGCCATAATACTACTTGAAGTTTCAAAACCTCTCTTAGTATATCATATAAATCACTCGACAAGTTGCTTTTATCTATATCCAATACAGAAACAATTTTCCATAAATTAAGCCGGATGATTTGAGAAAAAGTCATTTTATTATATTGTGTTATATCAGGACAACAACTTTCTTCATTTGCAATTTTCTTGTAATCGCTCAACTCGTCTTTCCGGATTTTACTGGACAAATAACTCATATCATCAAAAGATGTAATATGAATACAGGATTCTACCATAGGATAATTAATATATAGCCGTCCGCATGAGGTTGAATCATTAAAGTAATTCATCATTCTGCCAATAGCCTTCGTAGAAAAGCGATTATCCTGTGGATCGAAATCAAAAACTAAAAAAATGTCCGTATAAACTTCATCAAAAATAGTTTTTTTCCCATCATCTTTTTCTTGTTCCCTCAAAAATAAGAGAAAATCAAGGTCTTTCCAATCTTCTCCATAAAAATCGAGAAGTTTATTATATAGGTCATAAATATTGGCCCCATATGCTACAATTTCACGTTTTCTATACATATATGTATCAAATAAACGATTCAATAATTGCGGCTCTTTTTTCTCCCCCTCTACAATGGCTAAGACTTTTTTATTCATCGAATTCACCATGCTTCATCAAATTTTCCAAGTTGTAGCCCTCCCGTAATTCTCTATCCGTTGCATTGGCAAGAGAGATGATTTTATCAGGAAGCAGTAAGAAATAGCAATCAGGCCGCATGATGCGATTACTTAGTAAGCCTGTATTATGCGATGTCAGGATGGTCTGGATTGGGAATTTTTCTTCCAGTAATTTAACGATTTTTTCAGCTAATTCATAATGGTAAAAAGCATCAAATTCGTCGATAAACAAAAAGCTGATATGCTCGGCCTGTTTATACCAATAGAAGAAGGTCAGTAATGCACACGTCCCATTAGAAGCCTCAAAAAAAGGCACGAGACGTGTATGCTTGAAAAACAGGCTTTTTTTGCCATCTGCCTGTGCGGCCGCACAGATTTTTTCATGGACACCATAGGTATTGAGGAATTCCTCGAATTCATGGACAAATCCATTCTTTATGATATAGTCTGCCATCGATTCTGTAACAGTAGAGAAACCAACGAACTCGTTATTATTCCCTAAACTGCGGAACCACAGCATACCACTGACAAATTTCATGACTTCTTTGACAGGATTTTTTCCGTCAAGAGGTAAATTATTCGCCATGTATCGTAAAACAGAAATGCCATTATCGCGAAATTCCCAGTTCAGTGTATCAAGCTGATATTCTTTCAAGTGACTGAAATCGCCAGTCTGCTTGCTGTAATCAAAGGAAAAAACCAATCGATTGTTCAGCCACAACGCTTCTGAAACGAGTTCTTTGGCCGTCTTCTTGCTATATTTATAAGTAATTTCATCGTGGTCCCGTTGGAAAACGTAGGAAAAAGAAACGACGTCCGAATCCGCATCGGCGTTGCAGTAGTTAATGATTGATTTCGCAATGCCATTTTTATCCACTAAATGATAGGTAATATCGGCGATAGCTAACCCAAAATTTGTTTTTCCTACGGCGTTCTTGCCGTAAATGATAGCATTTTTGATAAGGCCCTGTGAAAGGCATTGTGTGCTATAGTGATAGTCCTTGATATCCGAAAAATCAATGGTAAAAGTATTTTTAAAATTTTTGAAATTTTTAACACTAAACTTTTTTAGAAACACGAACTATCACCTCTCCATAAAATTTATTTACTCTGATGAGTCCGTTGCAGCTCATGTAATTTCAAATATTTCAACATGGTGTAGAAAAAATGAGTGCAGCACAGGTACGAACCGATACCTCCATCGAGGAAGCCTTTGCGGAGGACGAACATCTTGAAGAAGCCACCGATGCTGTGCATGAGAATGCCTGGCATCGAAGTCCGTTTTCCCCGTTTATAGGCATCTTCAGCCCAAATCGTCGTATATAAGCACAGTTTTTCTTCCCATTCATGCCAGTCACGATAGGTATGATGTTCGATATAGCCTTTCAACCGTTTGTCCGGCAAATCACATTCGGGATGTTCGTGGACTTTATTGACCCAGGAAACAGTCGTCCGCGGGAACATACGCCGTACATGATCCGGGTCGAGGACGCCATGATTGAAGGTAACGCCAAAGGCAACAGATTTACGGGTAATGGCATATTGTGTATCCATGGGCGTATTTTCAATGACGCGTTTTATATCCGCAATAAGTTCGTCATTCAGCCGTTCATCGGCATCGAGATACAGCACCCAGTCTGCGGTTGTCTGTTCCAAGGCAAAATTGCGCTGGGCTGCGAAATCGTCGGTCCAGGCACGGAAGCAAACGCGGGCACCATGGGCTTTGGCCAGTTCTACGGTCTTATCGGTACTCCCAGAGTCGATGACCAGAACTTCGGGTGTACATTTCTTGGCATTTTCCACGACGTCGACGATGTTGTCTTCTTCATTTTTTGTCAAAATCAATATAGCTAAAGAGCTCATGGGCAGCGCTCCTTCTCTCTCAATATTTAATCTGATACGCATTGATAGCTATGTAACATTGTACCATATACCCCGGTCAAAGTACAGCCGGCCGTTCTTCATAAAGCAAGGGCTGCCTTTCCCAGCATCCGCCTGGAGAGACAGCCCTTGGTGATTTCGCTTGCTTTTATAATTCTTTGATGAGGTTGACCATTTCGATGGCGCTGGTAGCGACGTCGAAGCCTTTGTTGCCGGCTTTTGTGCCAGCCCGTTCGATGGCCTGTTCGATGTTTTCTGTCGTGATGACGCCGAACATGATGGGGATGCCCGTCTTGAGGGATGCCTGGGCGATGCCTTTGGCCGATTCGCCGCAGACGAGGTCATAGTGGCTGGTAGCGCCGCGGATGACGGCACCGAGGCAAATGACGGCGTCGTATTTGCCCGATTCTGCCATTTTCTGGGCGATCAGGGGGATTTCAAAGGCGCCCGGGACCCAGGCCGTCGTAATGTCTGCGTCGTCGACGCCATGACGATGGAGAGCGTCGTAAGCGCCGCCGAGGAGCTTGCTGCAGATGAATTCGTTGAAACGTGCGACGACGATGCCGAACTTCGCACCAGAACCGATTAATTTACCTTCTTTGACTTGTACCATTGTAAAACACTCCTATTCTGAAATATATACTTAAAATCCATTTTCCAGCAGTTTTTCCATCGTCAGGCCCGAAGACGCCGACGACGGATGACCGACTGTAAAGCTATGGACATATTTCCCGATGACATCGGTTTCCAAGTTGACGATAGCGCCCGGATGTTTATCCATGAGGGTCGTATTGGCCATGGTATGAGGAATAATGGACACGGAAAATTGGCTGCTGCCGACGGATACGACGGTCAGGCTGATGCCGTCGATAGTGATTGAGCCTTTTTCGACGATGAACGGCTCCATTTCCTTGGGGATGGAAATGGTGATGACCCGGGCAATGCCGTCGGTAGCGATGCGGGCGACGTGGCCGATGCCGTCGATGTGGCCGCTGACGATGTGGCCACCCAGGCGGCCGCCGACCTGCATGGCCCGTTCGAGATTGACCTTGGAACCGCTCTTGATGGTGCTGAACGACGAGCGGCGCATGGTTTCATGCATGACGTCGGCCGAAAAGGTCGAGTCCGTCATATCCGTGACGGTCAGGCAGACGCCGTTGACGGCGATGCTGTCGCCGAGCTGCGTGCCTTCTAATACTTTGTGTGCCTGAATGGTCAGGCGGATGGAATCGGGGCGGCGGTCCATATGGGCAATCGTCCCCAGTTCCTCAATGATGCCAGTGAACATAGGCGCCCTCCCTGTTGGCATTATATGCCGTAATCAATACATTATTATCATGGAGTTCTGCCGAGTCGTAGACCAGCGGCAGACATTCATCGAGTTCATCGACGCCGCAGCCGCCGACAGACGGCAGGGCGCCGGTCCCGCCGATGACCTTGTCCCCCATGAAGGCATAAATCTTATCGACCAGGCGGGCATCGAAGAAGCTGCCCTGAACGGTACTGCCGCCTTCGACGAGAATGCTGGTCAGCCCTTCGTCGTGCAGGAGCCGCAAGGCGTCGGGCAGGTAGATGGTTTTGCCGTCCTGGAGCGGGGCCAGGATGACGCGGACGCCAGCTTCTTTCAGGGCTTTCATCTTCTCTACCGGGCACAGGGACGTCGTGACGATGATGGTCTGCGTCGTCTTATCGGTGACGACGAGCGAATTCAAGGGCGTCCGTCCTTTCGTATCTAGTACGATGCGCACGGGCTGATGCGGTGCATCCTGGCCGGGCCGTTCGATGCGGCTGGTCAGGAGCGGATTGTCCGTCAGGACCGTGTTGATACCGACTAAAATGCCGTCATAGATAGAGCGCAGATAGTGGCCGTAGCTGCGGGCCCATTCGTTGGTGATCCACTGGGATTTCCCCGTCCGCGAAGCCGTGCGGCCATCGAGACTCTGGGCCAGTTTGATGGCGATGAACGGTTTCTGGACCATCATGTTCTTGATGAAGACTTCGTTGAGCTGAGCCGCTTCCTTCGACAGGAGGCCCACTTCGACGGCGATGCCGGCTTTGCGCAGGATAGCCGCACCCTTGCCAGCTACTAAGGGGTTGGGGTCGAGCATGGCCATGACGACTTTGCCGACGCCTTTTTCGACGAGGGTCCGGGCACAGGGCGGCGTTCTCCCGTAATGGGCGCAAGGTTCGAGGGTCACATAGACCGTAGCCCCCTTCGCCCGTTCGCCAGCTTCACGCAATGCCCATACTTCGGCATGAGGCGTGCCGGCCTTATGATGGTATCCCGTGCCGACGATTTCGCCATCTTTGACGATGACGCAGCCGACGGCAGGATTGGGTGTCGTATAGCCCAGGGCGGTCTTTGCCAGTTCCAGGGCTTTTTTCATATACTCTGCCGGTTCCAATGTATTCCTTCCCTTCTATTCAGATTTCGCAAGATAAAAAAAGGCTATGGACGTAAGATTCCCATAGCCTTTTGAGCGCAACAAAAACACAATCTGTCGTCTTTTCCCATCCAGACTGTACTGTCGGTACCGAAATTGCATCGGTTCAACCCTTGCGGGTTAGCGGACTGTCACCGCCGGTCAGGAATTGAAAGCGCCGCTTTCTCACCTTGCCTCAAAGACTATCCTTATTCATTTGAACTACATGTATGATTTTAGCACATGAAAAGAAGAAATACAAGTCCTTATCGTAAGGACGCGATGGCAGCGGCCCGGTCTTCGGCTCCGAAGACGGCACTGCCTGCGACCAGGAAGGTCGCACCGGCGTCTTTGACGGCCTGGACGGTCTTGGCATTGACGCCGCCATCCACTTCGATGACAGCCGTCGTATTGCCGGCCTGTTCCAGGAGCGCCTTGGCCTGGCGGATCTTATCGACGGCATAAGGGATGAACTTCTGGCCGCCAAATCCGGGGTTGACGCTCATGATGAGGATCATGTCCAGCTGCCCGGCCAGGCAGGACAAGGTCGATACAGGAGTCGCCGGATTGAGGGCGACGCCGCCTTTCATGCCGGCTTCGTGAATCTGCTGCAGGACCCGGTCGAGATGGGTACAGGCTTCCTGATGGACCGTGACGTACTGGACACCGGCAGCGGCCAGGCCGTCGATGTAGGTTTCCGGATGTTCTACCATGAGGTGGGCATCGAAGGGCAGCTTGGTGCAGCTGCGCAGGGCTTTGACGACGGGGACGCCAAAAGTGAGGTTCGGTACGAAATGGCCGTCCATCAAGTCAAGATGGATACAATCTGCCCCCTTCCGTTCGACATCCTGAATGTCTTCAGCCAGGCGGGAGAAGTCCGCCGATAATATAGATGGGCAAATGGTTACCATGACTATCGTTTCCTTTCTGCAATGGAAGTGAGTATCTTACAGTATGTGTCATACCGTTCTTTCTGGATATGACCGTCTGCGACGGCCTGTTTGACCGTACATTCCGGTTCGGACAAATGGAGGCACGACGAGAACTTGCAGCCGCCGCTGTAGGGCAACATGTCCGGGAAGAGGCGCAGGACTTCCTTCGGGTCGAGGTGCTCGAAGTCGAGGGAGCTGAATCCCGGCGTATCGACGACGTACGTATCGCTGTCGAGGCGCATGATTTCCGAATGGCGTGTCGTATGGCGGCCGCGCTTGATCTTTTCGCTGACAGCGCCGACGGACAAGTCTTTCCGGCCCAGAATCTGGGACAACAGGCTCGACTTGCCGACGCCCGACGGGCCGGCAAAGGCCGTCATGCGGTGCGGCAAAAGATTCCGCAGCGTATCGAGGCCTTCGCCGGTTTTGGCCGACACGAGATAGACGTCGTAGCCGCAGCGTTCATAAAAGGCCTTGTAGGCTTCGGCCGTCTGCCGGTCCAGATCGCACTTATTGAAGCACAGCGTCGGATGGATGCCGCCGTATTCACAGGTCATGAGCATCTTATCGACGAGGAACTGGTTCGGGTCCGGCGACTTGGCCGCCATGATGACCAGCAGCTGGTCGATATTGGCCACGGCCGGCCGGCGTATCTGGTTGCGCCGGGGCAGCAGGGCTTCGATGACGCCCTTGTCCTGCCCCAGCTCAGTGATTTCCAGCTCGTCGCCGACGAGTATCTTCGCTTTCAGCAATTTGCCGCGGCGACGGCACTCGATGAGTCCTTCCCGGCCGATGTCGACGTAATAATAGCCATTATAGTTCTTGATGACGCGTCCTTTTGTCATGTTCCTCCCCTTAGATATACTGGTCCTGTACTAATGAATTGTTGATGTATACTTTGACTCTCGTCTTGCCCGTGCCGCTGACGCTCTTGGAAATGTTGTCGCCGCCGGCCTGGCTGCGGTCATAGACGACGCGCGAGCCATTATCGTCGGATACGACGATCTGGACGTGCTGGCTGGAAGCGCCAGACGGTACGCTGATGTTGACCGTCCCGTAATGAGGCGTCCCGGCCGGTTCCTGGTTATTGGCGCTGCCATCGGACCCGCCGGAGCTGCTCGACTGCGAGCTCTGGCTGCTCTGGGACGACGGATATTCGACGGACAAGTTGACGACTTTGCCGTCTTCCGACGTCTGGCCCGTGACGACGGCCTGGGAGCTGTCCTTCGACGAATCGAGGTTGGATACGCTGCCGACAGAATAGCCGGCGCTTTCCAGGGCCTTCACGGCCGCATCGAGGGTCATGCCGCTCGTATTGGGCGCTTCATTCTTGGCCGCTTCCGCTTCTTTTTCAGCTTCGCTCTTGCGGCAGACGACGAGGTCGACTTTCGTCCCCTTTTCGACTTTCTTCGGCGATTCCGGGTCCTGGTCGATGATGGTCCCATCGGCATATTGAGCGCTCTCTTTGTAGCGCACCTTGCCGACTGACAGACCGATTTCCTTCAGCTTCTTTTCGGCCTCATCGAGGGTCAGGCTCCGCAGGTCCGGTATGAGGACTTCTTCGCCCTTATTGCCCTTGCTGACAGTCAGGTAGATGGTCCGGTTGGCCTTGACGACGGCCCCGCCGGACGGCGTCTGGGAAATGACTTCGCCGACTGGTACTTCGTCGCTTTCCACTTCCTTGACGGAGACGTCGAGTTTCTTATCTTTCAGTATCTTCTTGGCGATTTCAACCTGTTTGCCCGTCACATCCGGTACGGTAATGTCTTCGGTGCTCCAAAAATTCCCAAAGGAAAAGAAGGCCCAGACAAAGGCGACGAGGAAGACGCCGAGCATACCGATGATGATGGTTTTCTGCGAATGATTGCTGATAGAATCCATGAACCGCGTGAAGGGGTTCTTCTTCTTTTCTTTCGGTTCTTCTTCGGGCAGGTCTTTTTCCTTGATAGGCTGTAATTTCTGCGTGCCGAAGTTATACGGTCCCTTGCTGATGATCGGCCGGGCGCCGTTGGTATTGATGAAGCCCTGGGACAGGCGCAGTTCCGACATCATCTCGCCGATGGACTGGAAGCGGTCGTCCGGGTTCTTGGCCATGGCCTTGAGGATGACCTGTTCGACGAGCCGCGGGATGCGGCGGTTGTACTTCGTCGGCAAGGGGATATCGTCCTGGACGTGCTTCAAGGCGATGCTGATGGCCGTATCGCCCTGGAAAGGAACGACGCCGGTCATCATTTCATACATGACGACGCCCAGAGAATAGATATCCGTCCGTTCGTCGATATGGCCGCCGCTGGCCTGTTCCGGTGAAAAGTAATGGACCGAGCCGAGGACGGTGCGGTCGCTGTTTTCGACAGAATTCACAGCCCGGGCGATGCCGAAATCGGCGACTTTGATGCGCCCTGTCTCGGTGACCAGGATATTATGGGGCTTGATATCGCAATGGACGATGCCGTTGGCATGGGCATTTTCCAGGGCTTCGCCGATATCGAAGGCAATCTGTATCGACGTGTTGATCGGCAGGTGCCCGTGTTTTTCGATATATTCTTTTAACGTTTCGCCGCGCACGAATTCCATGACGATGTAATGGACATTTTCATCGTAGCCGACGTCGTATATATTGACAATATTGGGGTGTGACAATTTGGCAGCCGCCTGGGCTTCCTGACGGAAGCGGACGACAAAATCGTGGTCGTTGCCGTATTTTGAATGAAGTATTTTTACGGCGACGATCCGGTCCAGGAGGATATCCTGTGCTTTGTACACGCTGGCCATGCCGCCTGTGCCTACTTTTTCCAATATCTTGTATCTGTTGTCTAAGATATGACCAATCATTTTTAGCTATTCCACCACTTTCATAGTCGTTCCCGATTATATGGTTGTTAAAATTGCCGTAATATTATCTTTCGCCCCGTTTTCATAGACGCGGGCAAAGAGATCATTGATGATTTCCCGTTCTGTCCGGCGGTAATCGCCGATAGCATCGTAGAGTTCCTGTTTCTGGATGAACGATGTCAGGCCGTCGGAACAAATCAGGATGCGATCTTTCGGCTGTACTTCAAAGGCTCCGCTGTCGACGACCAGATTCTCATCGACGCCGACGGCTCTGGTCAGCACATGGCGCTGGGGATGATCCATCGCCTCTTCTTCGGTTATCTTGCCCTTGTCGAGCAGGACCTGGACGATGGTATGGTCGACGGAAATCTGTGTGAATTCCCCGTCGCGGTATAAGTAGATGCGGCTGTCACCGACATGGCCCCAGAAGGCCATATGCCGGGCCAGGGTCACCATGGACACGGTCGTCCCCATCCCCTTGAGCGAAGGGTCGATCAAGGTCTTGCTGAGGATGCTGGAATTCGCATATTGAATGGCTTTTTCCAGCTGTACCGGTGCTGCATAACTAAAGTTCTTGAAATAATAAGCTATCGCTTCTACGGCCGTCTTGCTGGCGATTTCACCGCCTACATAGCCGCCCATACCGTCGGCTACGGCCAGTACGTTTTTCTCGTGGCTGATATAAAAGGAATCTTCATTCACTTTCCGAACCAGGCCGATTTTGGATTCACCGTATGTGCCCAAATTCTCACGTCCTCTCACGGTGTTTCGTTATAGGTACACATTAATTCATATCATATTCGCCGTCAACTGTCAAATTTTTTCGCGTTTTATGCGCAGCTGGCCGCAGGCGGCCTGTATCTGGCTGCCCATTTCCCGCCGCAGAGTGACGGAAACGCCGTGACGCTGCAAGTACGTGACGAATTCGTTCATCGTCTTTTCATCAGGCCGGTAGAGGCCGACATCGTAATTGTCGTTGATGGGGATGGCATTGACCAGGATGTTCTGGCCGCCAAGGAGACGGGCCAGTTCCTTAGCGCAGGCGTTAGTACAAGTCAGGCCCTTGATGAGGATGTATTCAAAGGTGACTTTCCGGCCCGTAACGTCAAAGTAGTGGCGGGCCGCCTGCAGGACCTCGTCGAGAGGATATTTCTCGGCAATCGGCATGATGCGGCGCCGCAAGGCGTCATTCGGCGCATGGAGGGATACGGCCAGGGTAATGGGCATGCCTTCTTTCGCCAGGTCGTACATCTTGGGGACGATGCCCGACGTCGACAGGGCCATGTTGCGATAGCCCAGATAGAGCGTATCCTTTTCGTGGATGAGCTTCATGAAGCGGATGACGTTATCGTAGTTGAGGAGCGGTTCCCCTGTCCCCATGATGACGATGGAATGGAGGTCCGGCGTGACATATTTACGGAAAGCCAGTAGCTGGGCGACCATTTCGCCAGCCGACAAGTTGCGGACGAAACCGTTCTTGGCGGACGCGCAGAAGGCGCAATTGACGGCACAGCCGACCTGGGACGATACGCAGATGGAATTGCCATAGTCGTGCTTCATGAGGACCGTTTCGACAGTCTCGCCGTCAGCCAGCTGCAATAAGAGCTTCACCGTCTGTCCATCAGGAGCGTCCAGGCGCGATACGATTTCCGGGAAATAAATCGGCAGGGTCGCATTCAATACTTCCCGGTCTTTTTTCGGTAAAAGTACCATTTCGTTCCAGGAAAAGATGTTTTGCTTATAGATATAATGGAAAATCTGGTCGGCCCGGAATTTTTTCATTCCCTGGGCGACAAGGAACGCTTGGAGTTCCTTTTGGGTCATATCAAATACATTACTCATGTCAGCCCTCCTTTTTCATGCGGGCAATGAAGAAACCGTCCAGGCCATCGCGCTGAGGCAGGAGCTGGATGAAAGGCCCTTCATGGCCGGGAACGGGCAGCCACTGCGTCGCGTTTTCCACGTGGAATTCCGGATGGTTCTTCAAAAAGTCGGCTACGATGCGGCTGTTTTCATCATCATTGATGGTGCAGGTGCTGTAGACCAGGACGCCGCCAGGGCGGACGCACTGGGACGCACTGTCCAGGATGCGCCGCTGCAAGGCTGGCAGGGTGCGCAAATCGCTGGGATTCTTGCGCCAGCGCAGGTCGATTTTATGGCGCAGGACGCCGAGGCCCGAACAAGGGGCATCGACCAGGACCCGGTCGGCTTTGCCAGCGTACTTCTGGCCGATGGTACAGCCGTTCTGGAGCAGGGTCCGCACATTCTTGAGGCCCAGTTTCTGAGCATTATATTCGATAAGCCGTAGTTTATGTTCGTGAATATCGCCGCCGTAGACGACACACGACGGGCCGCCCAGCGTGGCCAGATGCGTCGTCTTGCCGCCGGGAGCGGCACAGACGTCGAAGATGACTTCATGCGGCTGAGGGGCGACGATATGGGCTACCATCTGGGATGGTTCGTCCTGGATGATGGCCCGGCCATCGCGCAGGCACGTCAGTTCGTGGATGCCGGGATTGCCGTCGAGGTAGATACCATCTGGTGAAATGGCAGCCGGACGGGCCGGCAGGCCTTGTTTTTCCAATTCAGCCAGCAGGTCGTCACGACTGGTCTGAGCCGTATTGACGCGCAGGCACAGCGGCGGGATGGTGTCAAAATACTGGCAGAGCCGTTCCGTATCGTCCGGGCCATAGGCTTCGATCCAGCGGCGGACGAGCCATTCCTGCTGATGATAAGTCAAAGACAAATAGGCTACGATATTTTCACTCTTTCCGGGGATGACGAACTGGCTGCGGCGGCGGATGCTGTTGCGTAGCATGGCATTGACGAACTTGGCCATGCCCCGGTTGCCGAATTTCGTCGCCATCTTGACAGCTTCATTGCAGGCCGCCGATTCGGGGACTTTGGTCATGCCGAAAATCTGATATAAGCCCAGGCGGATGATGGCCAGGCAGACAGGGTCGAGTTTTTGCAGTTTGCGCGTACTGATCTGGGATATGATCCAATCCAGATAATTCAGGCAGCGCAAGGTGCCGTAGACCAGCTCCGTATAGAAGCGGCGGTCCCTGTCGGCAAATTGATGGGTCTGTATCGCCTTGGAGACGACGATATTGCTATAGCCTTCATCGCGGCAGATAGTCAGCAGGCTCTGAAAGGCAATTTCACGAACGTTCATGGGTTCCTCCCTGTTCTTTTAAAGCAGTAGTGAACAGCACAAAAGCAGGGCAACCGTCTTCTTTGCGGCAGTTGTCCCGCTTCTCTGCACTGAGTCATTTATAATAATTCACCGGCCGTCAAGGCTGCGCTTTGCAGATATTGGGCAGCAGCCATACGCTTGCGGCTTTCGGGCTGGACTTCGCGAATGCGCAAAGCCCCTTTCCCAGTCTGGACGGTGAATTGTTTCTTAGTCACCGATAATACCGTACCCGGCGCAGCCTGCGCCCCTTCGACGACATCAGCCGCCCAGATTTTCAGGCGTTTCCCATCCTGGCAAATCGTATAGGCGCCGGGATGGGGATCCAGCGTCCGGATAAGCCGTTCCAAGACGATCGCATCCTGAGACCAGTCGAGGCGGGCTTCTTCTTTGGTGATCTTAGCCGTATACGTCGCCTGGCTTTCATCCTGGGCGACGGCGCGGCTTTCATAACCAGCCAGGTCGGTCAGGACGTCGAGCAGGGTCTGGGCGCCAAGGATGGATAATTTATCGAAGAGAGTCCCTGTCGTTTCCTTGGCCTCCAGGGGAATGGCCGCTTTTTTCAACATCTTCCCCGTATCCATACCTTCGTCGAGGAGCATGATGGTCACGCCGCTTTCGGCTTCGCCATCCTTGATGGCATACTGGATTGGGGCGGCACCGCGGTACTTCGGCAGCAGCGAGCCGTGCACGTTGAGGCAGCCGTATTTCGGGATGTCCAGGACGGCTTTCGGCAAGATTTTGCCGTAAGCGATGACGATGATGACGTCCGGCGCCAGGCTGCGGAGCTGTTCGATGACGTCGTCACTGCGCATGGAATCGGGCTGGAAGACGGGAATCCCCAGTTCCAGGGCCTTTTCCTTGACCGGCGAGAAAGTCACCTTCTTGCCGCGTCCCCGCTGTTTATCGGGCTGGCTGTAGACAGCGGCGATGTCATAGCCAGCCTGGGCCAGGCTTTCCAGGGACGGGACGGAAAAGTCCGGCGTCCCCATGAATACGATACGTAACTTATCCATTAGTTCCCTACTTTCTGTAAATCCGTCGCCTTTTCGATGAACAGATGCCCATAGAGATGGTCGATTTCATGCTGGAAAATGCGGGCCAGGAAACCTTCCGGTTCATAGATGACAGTCTTGCCGTGGCGCGTCAGCGAACGGACCTTGATTTTGGAAGCCCGTTCCACCTTGCCGTAATATCCGGGGATACTCAGGCAGCCTTCGGTGTCGACATTGGTTTCGTCCGACTTTTCCAGGATTTCCGGATTGATGAGCTCGATGAGGCCGTTGCCGTCGTCGAGGACGATGAGCTGCAGCGATTCATTGACCTGCGGCGCAGCTAAGCCGACGCCTTCAGCAGCATACATCGTTTCTGCCATGTCATCGAGCAATTTCTTTATATGTTTATTCACTTTCGTAACGGGTTTCGCCGTCGCTTTCAGAACGGGATCCCCGGCTTTAATAATAGTAAGTACTGCCATGTAACTTTCACCTCATTGTAATAGTAAAAATGCTTATTCTTTTCTATTATAGTATGAAATCGCCAGAAATGCTATAGATTCATCAGAATTGCCTGAAATGGCCCATTTTTTTCTGTCTTCATTGACAACATTTATAAAGCTATGTTACATTCCCGAGTTTGACACTTTTGAAAATAAAAAATGCTCACAAATGGCGTGGTTATGCGCCCTGTGAGTATTTATGATTTGGTTTCGATATGTGCTATATTATCTGGAGGATTATTAAATTTATCAAATTTAAGGTAGAGTCGCACAAAACCTATCTGTTTAGGATTAGAGGCTATAAAAAAGTATTTCTACCGATGATGTATGTGTTGAAAATATATTCAAATAAAATTATACTACAAGTTAATACGCATAGCAAGATATAGTTGAATATAGCACACAAAAAAACAAAATACTTGACGTGAAGATGCGCTAATTTACTGGCTTCATGGGCATTTTTTTATAAATTAAGTGTCAAACTCCCGATGCTTATTCTTTTCTATTATAGTATGAAATCGCCAGAAATGCTATAGATTCATCAGAATTGCCTGAAATGGCCCATTTTTTTCTGTCTTCATTGACAACATTTATAAAGCTATGTTACATTGTCAGCAATGGAAGAAGTAACACTGAGAACGGTTCCGGACGTATCCTGAAGGGCGCTGGCCATGAAATTTCTCAGAGTGCTTCTTTCATTTTTTATTTTGCACTGTAGGAATCGCCACGTAAGCACCCGTTAGAAATGTGGATGATTTCTCAGCAACCTGGCCGGGAAAGCACACATACCCTGTAGCGGGCTCGCCACGTGCGAGCCCCTACAGGGATTCCGTAAAATCCCTGTAGGGGCGCCACGTGGGGCGCCCGTTTCTACCTGATGTGGGAATGTGCTCATATCACGGATGGGCTGAAAAGGCAGGTACGATTATAAAGGATTATACGGGATCTACGTCGATGAGGACGCCGGTCTGCCAGCAGGCCGGGAGATGCTGCATGGCTTTTTTGATGGCTGTCAGGTCTTTTCCGGTCAGGGACAGGACCAGGCGGTATTTATTGCGTATCTTCTTGATGACGTCTTCGTAGGGGCCGATGACGGCCACTTCATCGCCATGGTCCCGGTTCCAGCTGTTCAGGGCCGCGGCGACGTCGTTGGCTTTGCGCCAGACTTGTTCTTCCGATTCGTCCTGGACTAAAATCTTGGCCATTTCCTGGAACGGCGGATAACCCAATTCTTTCCGGAACTGGATTTCCTGGTCATAAAAGGCCCGATAATCCTGACGGGCAGCGCACTGGATGACGTAGTGGTCCGGTGCGTAGGTCTGCATGACAACGCGGCCCGGGATATCACCGCGGCCAGCCCTTCCAGCCGCCTGGGTCAGGAGCTGGAAGGTCCGTTCCCCGGCCCAGTAGGCCGGGATATTGAGCAGGCTGTCAGCCGATAAGATACCGACGGCACTGACACCAGGGAAGTCGTGTCCTTTAGCGACCATCTGCGTCCCCAGGAGGATATCGTATTCATGGCGGCGGAAGGCTTCGATGATGCGGTCGCCGCTGTGTTTGCGGCTGGTCGTATCCTGATCGAGGCGGACGATGCGCGCCGATGGCAGGAGTTCGTGGAGCTGCTGTTCTACTTTTTCCGTGCCGCTGCCAAAGAATTTGATGTATTTGCTGCCACACGACGGGCAAACCGTCGGCACGGGCTTTTCGGCATCGCAGTAATGGCAGCGCAGGTGGGCGGCCTGGCGATGGTAGACCATGGCCACGTCGCACGTATCACATTTGACGACATAGCCGCACTTGCGGCACATGACGAATGTCGAGAAGCCGCGGCGGTTCAGGAGGATGATGGCCTGCTGCCGGGCTGCCAGTGTCTCTTCCAGGAGGTCTAATAAGGTGTCGGATACGACGCGGTAGTTCCCGCGGGCCAATTCATCGCGCATGTCGACGACCTGGACCGAAGGCAGGGGCCGCTGGCCGACGCGCTCAGTCAGCTCGACCAGGACGTAGTCGCCTTTTAGGGCCTTATAGTAGTCACCCAGGGCCGGCGTGGCACTGCCCAGGATGACGGGACAGCCGTAGTAGGCAGCCCGCTGTCTGGCCACAGCGACGGCATGATAGCGCGGCGCTTCATCCTGCTTATACGAACTGTCATGGGCTTCGTCGACGATGAACAGGCCGATGGACTGGGCAGCTGTGAAGACAGCCGACCGGGCTCCGATACAGATGTGGCTCGTCCCGTTCTGCATGCGCAGCCAGTTGTTGCGTTTCTCCCCCTGAGAAAGCTGGCTGTGCATGACGACGACATCATCGCCGAAGCGGCGCAGGAAACGGCGGACAATCTGGCCAGTCAAGGCGATTTCCGGCACTAAGACGACGACCTGCCGGCCTTCTTTCAGGACCTGGCTGGCCAGCTGCATATAGACTTCGGTCTTGCCGCTGCCGGTGATACCGTGGAGAACGTAGGTTTTTCCATATTCATCGCTTCCGATAACTTTAACTGCCCGTTGTTGTTCCGGCGTCAGCGTAAAAGGGACATCACCGGAAAGGGTCGGCAGGATATTCGTCGTCCTGGCCGGCCGCTGGCTCCAGCGGGCCAGGCCCGTCGCACAGAGGCGGCGCATGAGGTCGCGGCTGTAGCCCTGGCCCTGCCAATAGGAAACGGCCCCTTCCCCCTTCTCTTTCAAGGCCTGGAGCAATTCCTGCTGGCGCCGCCGGCCGTGGAGGATGTCTTCGTCATCATCGTGGACGAAGGAAAGCCAGTCTTCCATCTTGTCGGCAATCTGGTTCTTGTAATAAGTCCGGCTGGTCAGGACTTGATGAGTCAGGGCCGTCTCGACGAGGTCCCTGCCGAAACGGCGGACAAGGCTTGTCTTTTCACGGCTCCCCTTATCGGCGACATAGGCCTGGAGTTGCCGGCCTTCGGGACTCACAGGCACAGCCGGGCCGACGGATAAGAGGTCCTGGCGAACCAGGCCCTTCTTGTCGATCATGAAGAGCCGCAGGGCTTCAGAAAGGTTGCAAACATAGTAGTCGCGGATCCAGAGGGCCGTGCGGATCATTTCTTCCTGGAAGCCGGTCTGCGTCGAAAGCAAGGCTTCGACGGGCTTCAGGGTGAAACCGGCCGGCTCGTCCAGCTGTTCATGAAGGGCGACGACGATGCCCTCTTCCCGGCGATGACCAAAAGGCACGAGGACGCGGCTGCCGACGCGGACGGCCAGACCATCGGGAACAGTATAGGAAAAAGTCTGCTGCAGCCGCTTGGCCGTCGTATTGATGATGATTTCAGCAATCAAAAAGACACCTCCTTTGTGTGGGGCTGTCGCACGAAGCTTTTTGCCATCATGCGAGACCCCGTTTACTTTATGGTTTGTAGCACAGAGTTTGTAGTTTGCAGAGAAAACCTTCAAATTTAAAGCCATCCGCTAACAACTAACTGCTAGCCACTAACAACTTTAAAGGGCTTGTCGTCGTGCGACAAGCCCTTTTCTGAATGTTCATTTTATCGAACTGCCTCTTATAAGCCGGCTTCTTTGCGGAGCGTTTCGGCTTTGTCTGTCTTTTCCCAAGGCAGGTCGAGGTCGTTGCGGCCGAAGTGGCCATAGGCAGCGGTCTGTTTGTAAATCGGGCGCTGCAAGTCGAGCATGGCGATGATGCCAGCCGGACGGAGGTCGAAGTTCTTTTCGATGAGTTCGACGATTTTTTCGTTCGGGACTTTACCTGTACCGAAGGTTTCGACGTGAATGGAAACCGGGCGGGCTACGCCGATGGCATAAGCCAGCTGGATTTCGCATTTATCGGCCAGGCCGGCAGCGACGACGTTCTTGGCGACGTAACGGGCTGCATAAGCGGCCGAACGGTCGACTTTTGTGGGGTCCTTGCCGGAGAAAGCACCGCCGCCATGACGAGCCATGCCGCCATAGGTGTCGACGATGATCTTACGGCCTGTGAGGCCCGAGTCGCCCTGAGGACCGCCGATGACGAAACGGCCAGTCGGGTTGATGAAGAGTTTCGTCTTGTCGTCGAACAAGCCTTCCGGCAGTTCCGGTTTGATGACGAATTCGAGAAGGTCGCTTTCAATCTGTTCGCGGCCGACTTCAGGGCTGTGCTGTGCCGAAATGACAATGGTGTCGATGCGGACCGGTTTACCGTCTTCATATTCGACAGTGACCTGGGTCTTGCCATCGGGACGGAGATACGGCAAGGTGCCGTCTTTGCGGACTTTGGCCAGGCGGCGTGCCAGGCGGTGTGCCAGGGAAATCGGCAGCGGCATGTAGTCGTCCGTTTCATTGGTGGCATAGCCGAACATCATGCCCTGGTCACCAGCACCGATGGTATCGAACTTATCCGTATTGCCTTCCTTCTTTTCCAAGGCATCGTCGACGCCCATAGCGATGTCCGGGGACTGTTCGTCCAGGGAAACGAGGACGCCGCAGGTGTCGCAATCAAAACCATATTTAGCGCGGGTATAACCGATTTCGCGGATCGTTTCGCGGACGATGTGCGGGATATCGACGTAGCACGTCGTAGAAATTTCACCGACGACGTGTACCATGCCAGTCGTTACCAGTGTTTCGCAGGCAACGCGGGCGTTTTTATCTTTTGCGAGAATGGCATCCAAAATGCTGTCCGAAATCTGGTCAGCCATTTTATCGGGATGGCCTTCGGTGACGGATTCGGATGTAAAGAATTCACGATTTTTAGCCATGAGTGATCCTCCTTAAAAAAAATTCCCCTCATCCATGACTTCATGAGAGGGGCTTCTAATCCCCATCTGCCAGTATATCACTGCTGGAATTAGCACCTTTCATAGCTGAAGGTTGCTGCGACATCACAGGGCCAGTCCCTCCGTCGTCTCTTGATGGTTCTTTATTTGGTTTGCTTATCCATTATAATTCAAGTCCGCTCATTTTGCAAGTATTTTTTATGCCTAAAAAACATTGTCTACTAGACGTTGCCCCATGGGCAGGGTTATAATGTAAAAGATAGAAAGGATGATTAGATATGACCAAATTGCGGCCTAGAGATATATTCTTCAACGACCCTTATTTTGATTATGCAACCTGCAGCAAGCCCGGCGACCTGCGGCTGGCCAAGCGGGTAGAAGTATTCGGAAAATGGTATAAGACCCCGAGCCTGGTGACGACCCTCCTCTCCCAGGAACGGCTGACCTTCAGCCGCCACACCGATACGGACCAGGAAGACGCCCTGGTACTGCGGATTTACGAACGGACAGCCGACCGGCTGCTCATCAATACGTATTATACGTCTAAACAAAACCCGGAAGAAATCTATGCCGGCACGATTCACCTCGAACGCTACGACATGGCACAGACCATGGAATCCTTTTCCTATATGGGCATCATCGATCTGCTCATGCTCCAGACGGACAGCCAGGTTCTCGATCTGACCGATGTCTTTGAAGATGTCCAGATGGCCAAGCACGCCGTGGCCCATGCCCTGGGCATCTATCTCATGGCCATCTGCGATCAGCCCTGGTCCGACGAAGCCGTCACAGGCGGCCAGGAAACGCCGGCCATGATGATAGGCAAAGAAAAAGAAGAACT
>CABQJB010000014.1 GCA_902464195.1 uncultured Megasphaera sp. | reverse complement strand
GATAAAATGTATATGAAGAGAAATTGAGAAAGGGGAGCCGATGACATCGACAAACATGTAATGTTAAAAGAGACACTATGTTTTCAAAGGTATCCATCATAGGAGGTAATTCATATGAACTCATCAGCAGCATTGGCCCGTCAGGCGGGCATGACAGATGCACAATGGAAAGAAGCCGTCAAGTTCGACAGTACGGACTGGGGCTGGATTATTATGAGTATCGGCATGGCCATCGGCGCCGGTATCGTCTTTTTGCCCGTTCAGGTAGGCCTGGTCGGCGTATGGGTTTATTTATTCTCAGCTATCATCGCCTATCCGGCTATCTATCTCTTACAGCGCTTATTCATCAATACCCTGGCAGATTCGCCGCGGTGCGAAGATTATCCCAGCGTCATCAGCGGCTACCTCGGCAAGAACTGGGGTTTCCTCCTGGGAATCCTCTACTTCCTGAGCATACTCATCTGTGTCTTCATGTATTCGACGGCCCTGACCAACGACAGTGCGTCCTTCCTGTTTTCCTTTGGCGTAACGGATACGCTCCTGTCGGACAGCCCCTTCTACGGACTGGCTATCATCTGTGTCATGGTCCTCATCGCTTCCCGGGGCGAACAGCTCTTGTTCCGCGTATCGACGCTCATGGTCCTGACGAAATTGTTAGTCGTCATTTGCTTGGGCGGCATCATGATCCAGCATTGGAACCTGGCCAATATCGGCGTCTTCCCGGATTTGGGCTACCTCGTCAAGAACACCATCGCCATGCTGCCGGTCACGCTGACATCGATTCTCTTCATTCCCAGCATCAGCCCGATGGTCATTTCTTACCGTTCCCATAACAAGTCCATCCACGTCGCCCGTTATAAAGCCATGCGGGCTATGAAGATCGCTTTCTCCGTCTTGTTCATCACCATTTTCTCGTACGCTATGTCTTTCAATCTGGCTCTCGGTCATGACCAGGCTGTCATCGCTTATTCCCAGAACATTTCGGCTCTGGCCATCGTTGCCAGAGGTTTTGATGGCAGCGCCGTCAAGATTTTCAGCCTCATCCTCAACATCTTCGCTGTCATGACGGCTTTCTTCAGCGTCTTCCTCGGCTTCCGTGAAGCCTGCCAGGGCATTGCCATGAACATCCTGCGCCGTTTTATCCCGGAAGAACGGATCAGCAAGACCGTCGTCCGTCACGGCATCCTCATCTTCGCCGTCGCCGTTGCCTGGGGCGCCATCGTCCTCAATGCACCGGTCCTCAAGCTCCTGACCCTGCTCGGTCCAATCTTCGGTATCATCGCCTGCCTCATCCCGGCATACCTGGTTTACAAGGTCGATGCCCTGCATAAATACAAAGGCATCTCCCTGGTCCTCATCGTCTTCGCCGGCATCCTGCTCATCATCTCGCCGGTCATCGCTATGATGTAATTTCTTAGCAGTTAGCAGTTAGGGATTAGCAGTTAGTGGCTCATAGTTCGTAACGTCCTGGAAGACACTAACCCCTAGCCCCTAGCCCCTAGCCACTAACCCCTAAAAAGGATTGTCGTCGTACGACAATCCTTTTTTCGCCAGTAAAACGATTGTCTTTAGAAAATGGACAAGAATCTCCTTGACAGGTTACATAATGCGGTGTATCATACAACCATCAACCGAACATCGTCCATGAAACCTTTGAGGCGGAAGTAAAAACGATGACGTGCACGTACAGAGAGCCGGGGTGCTGAGAGCCGGCCGACGCAGCTCGTTAAATGGACCGCTGAGGGCGCAGTCAAAGGCCGTAAGGCTGAGTATTCTGCGACGTGTTGGCATACGTCAGTTGCCGGGAATATGTTGGTATTCCGTCGAGAGTAGGGTTCGATCCCTAAAACAAGGTGGCACCGCGGAACTAAATCCGTCCTTGACAAGTAACATTGTCATGGACGGATTCTTTTTTTTAGGAGGCTCATATGGAAACGCTCAGTCTGGAACAGGTAAAAGCATATCAAGGTGAATATAAGGTCGTGCCCATCTGCCGCAGCATGTATGCCGACGTCCGCACGCCCATTGAAGTATTGCGCATCGTCAAGAACATCAGCTCTCATTGCTATTTGCTGGAAAGCATGGAAGATTCCCAGCGCTGGGGTCGTTACACCTTCATCGGCTATGACCCGCAGATGGGCCTGTACTGCAAGGACGGTACAGTCCACATCAAGACCGGCGCCGAAGTCCAGATCCATACGGACCATCCGGAACAGCTCATTTCCCAGATTCTGGCAGACAATAAGGCGCCGCGTCTTTTGGACCTGCCTCCCTTTACGGGCGGCCTGGTCGGCTACTTTGCCTATGATTTCATCAAATACGCCGAACCGTCGTTGAAACTCAATGCCGTCGATGACGATGGCTTCAACGACTTCGACCTCATGCTCTTCGACAAGGTCATCGTCTTCGATAACCTGAAACAGCAGATTTACATCATCGTCAATGTCCGCCTCGATTCGGCTGAAGAAAATTACAACCGGGCTCTCCTGGAAATGAAGCGCATGGAAGCGCTGATCCGTGAAGGCAAGAAGGCACCGGACATTCCCTTGCAGCTCAAGAGCGATTTCAAGCCCTTGTTCAATGAAGAAGAATATTGCCAGATGGTCGAAAAGGGCAAGAATTACATCCGCGAAGGCGATATTTTCCAGGTCGTCCTGGCCAACCGCCTGAGCGCTGAAGCCGAAGGGAGCCTCCTCGATACGTACCGCGTCCTGCGGACCATTAACCCGTCGCCGTACATGTTCTTTTTCTCTGGTGACGACATCGAGCTCGCCGGTTCTTCGCCGGAAACGCTGACCCGCCTGGAAGACGGTGACCTCTTCACCTTCCCGCTGGCAGGCTCGCGGCCGCGGGGCAAGACGCCCGAAGAAGACCAGGCTTTGGAAGATGAACTTCTGCATAACACGAAGGAACTGGCTGAACACAACATGCTCGTCGACTTGGGCCGCAATGACCTGGGGCGCATCAGCGAATTCGGCAGCGTTCACGTCGAACGCTATCTCGACGTCCTGCGTTTCTCACACATCATGCACATCGGCTCGACCGTCCACAGCACGATACGCAAGGACAAGACGGCTGTCGATGCCATTGCGTCGGTCCTGCCGGCGGGCACCCTGTCGGGGGCGCCGAAGATCCGGGCCTGCGAAATCATCGACGAACTGGAAGGCCACAAACGCGGCGTCTACGGCGGCGCTATCGGCTATATCGACTTTACCGGCAATATGGACTGCTGCATCGGCATCCGCCTGGCTTACAAGAAAGGCAATCACGTCTATGCCTGCTCCGGTGCGGGCATCGTCGCCGACAGCATCCCCGAACAGGAACATCAGGAATGCCTGAACAAGGCCAAAGCCGTCGTCATTGCATTACAGCAGGCTAATGGAGGGATCGACAAATGATAGTTCTCATTGATAATTACGACAGTTTTTCTTATAATCTCTACCAGCTCCTCGGTCAGTTCGACCCGGATATCACGGTCATCCGCAACGATGAAAAGACGGTCGAAGAAATCGAAGCCATGCATCCGGACCATTTAATCATCTCTCCCGGCCCTGGCCGCCCGGCCGATGCCGGTATCTGCGAACAGGCCATCAGCTACTTCGCCGGCAAGGTCCCTATCCTGGGCGTCTGCTTGGGTCATCAGGCCATCTGCGAAGTCTACGGCGGCACCATTACCTATGCCAAGCAGCTCATGCACGGCAAACAGTCTGTAGCGACGCTGAAAACAGACAGCCCGTTGTTTAAGGGGCTGCCGGAACAGGTCGACGTCGGACGCTATCATTCCCTGGCCCTTGATCCGGATACGCTGCCGGAAGCACTGGAAGTCCTGGCTCATACGGAGGATGGAGAAATCATGGCCGTTGGCCACAAGCAGTATCCCGTCTACGGCCTGCAGTTCCATCCCGAATCGATTCTGACGCCACAAGGGCCGATGATGGTAGAAAATTTCCTTAAATTATAAGTGATTAGATGACTCTTTGAACAGGGAGGTACTTACAATGATTAAAGAAGCGATTATCAAGATTGTCAATAAAGGCGATTTGACCTATGACGAAGCCCATCAGGTCATGATGGAAATCATGAAAGGCGAAACGACGCCGACTCAGAACGCCGCTTTCCTGGCTGCCCTTTCGACGAAGAGCACCAAAGCCGAAACAATCGATGAAATTTCCGGCTGTGCCGAAGCCATGCGTTCCCTGGCCACGCCCGTTCCTCATCCGGGCATGGACGTCCTGGAAATCGTCGGTACCGGCGGTGACGGCGCCCATTCTTTCAATATTTCCACGACGTCAGCCATGGTCCTGGCAGCCGGCGGCGTCAAAGTCGCCAAACACGGCAACCGGGCCGCTTCATCCCTGTGCGGCACGGCAGACTGCCTGGAAGCGCTGGGCATCAACATCCAGCAGGACCCGCAGCTGGCCTTGAAGATGCTCAAAGAAACGAATTTCTGTTTCCTCTTTGCCCAGAAATACCACGCCGCCATGAAATACGTCGGCCCTATTCGCAAGGAGCTGGGCTTCCGGACGGTCTTCAACATCCTCGGCCCTCTGACCAACCCGGCCAAGCCGGAAATGTTCCTCCTCGGTGTCTATGACGGCTATCTCGTCGAACCGCTGGCCAAGGTCCTGGCTTCCCTCGGCGTCAAACGGGGCCTCGTCGCTTACGGCCAGGAAAAGCTCGATGAAATTTCGCCGAACGGCCCGACGACGATTTGTGAACTCCGCGACGGCTATTACCGGACGTCGGTCATCAAACCGGAAGACTTCGGTCTCACGCCGGGGACGAAGGAAGACCTCGTCGGCGGTACGCCGGAAGTCAATGCCCAGATTACCCGCGATGTCCTGTCCGGGAAAATCCAGGGGACGAAACGCAATGCCGTTCTCATGAACAGCGGTGCAGCCTTCTTCGTCGCCGGCAAAGCTGATTCCATCGCCGACGGCATCCAGCTCGCCGCCAGCCTCATCGACAGCGGCAAGGCGACGGCAGCCCTGGAAAAATGCATTGCTGTCAGCAACGAGTAAGAAGGTGCCCTATGATATTAGATGATCTTACGGCAGCCGTTGCCAAGCGGCTGGTCATGGATAAACAGCAGGTGCCGCTGGAAGTCATGAAGCAGCGGGCCCTGGCAGCGCCGAAAAAAGAAGGCTTCCCCTTTGAAAGGAACCTGGCCAAACCGGGCTTGTCCTTCATCTGCGAAGTCAAGAAGGCGTCGCCGTCGAAGGGCCTCATCGCTCCCGATTTCCCTTACGTCGCCATTGCCAAAGAATATGAACAGGCCGGTGCCGCAGCCATTTCCGTCTTGACTGAACGGGATTACTTCCTGGGCAGCCCGCAGTATTTGCAGGAAATCGCCGCTGCCGTCGATACGCCGGTCCTGCGCAAGGATTTCATCATCGACGAATACCAGATTTACGAAGCCCGGGCCCTGGGCGCGTCGGCTGTGCTCCTCATCTGCGCCGTCCTCGATGACGAAACATTGCGGCATTTCTTCCAGCTGGCTGATTCCCTGGGACTGTCAGCCCTGGTCGAAGCCCACGATGAAGACGAAGTGCGCCGGGCCGTCGCCATCGGCGCCCGCGTCATCGGCGTCAATAACCGCAACCTCAAGGACTTTACGGTATCCCTCGATACAAGCTGCCGCCTGCGGCCGCTGGTACCGAAGGACATCCTCTTCGTCGCCGAAAGCGGCATCAAGACGGCAGACCACACGAAGGTCCTGCGCGACCACGGTGTCGACGCCGTCCTCATCGGCGAAACCTTCATGCGCAGCTCCGATAAGAAAGCCATGCTCGACGAGCTGGCCGGAGGCTCTCGTGGTTAAGGTCAAGTTCTGCGGCCTCAAGCGGCCCTGTGATATTGCCTGGGCCAATGAACTCCGCCCCGATTATGCCGGCTTCGTCTTTGCCGGCAAGAAGCGCCGCATCAGCGACGACCAGGCTGCCGCTTTGCGCAAGGGCCTGGACCCGTCCATCCCGGCCGTCGGCGTCTTCGTCGATGACAGCCTGGAACATATCGAAAAGCTGGTCACAGCCGGTATGATCCAGATGGTTCAGCTCCATGGCCATGAAGACGACGCGATGATCGAAGCCGTCCAGCAGACCTTGAAGGTACCGGTCATCAAAGCCTTTTCCATCGCCAGCGAAGCCGATGTCCGGCAGGCCCAGAGCAGCCGGGCCGACTACATCTTGCTCGACCACGGCGCCGGCGGGACCGGGGACTGTTTCGACTGGGCCCTGCTGGCCCATATCGACAGACCGTACTTTCTGGCCGGCGGCCTCAATCCGGACAACGCAGCCCAGGCGGCAGTGCTCCAGCCTTTTGCCCTGGATGTGAGCAGCGGCATTGAGACAGACGGCGTGAAAGATAAAGAAAAAATGAAACGATTCATGGCACAAGTACGTGCTTACAGGAGGTAACTACATGAGTACAGGAAGATTTGGCCCCTTCGGCGGCCAATATATACCGGAAACATTGATGAATGAAATCCAGCGCTTGGAAAAAGCGTACAGCCATTATAAGAATGATCCCGATTTCCAGGCTGAATTGAAAGACTTGCTCGATAATTATGCCAATCGTCCGTCTCTGCTCTACTATGCAGAACGGATGACCAAAGACCTGGGCGGCGCTAAAATCTATTTGAAGCGCGAAGACCTGAACCATACCGGCGCCCACAAAATCAACAACGCCCTGGGCCAGTGCCTGTTGGCCAAGAAGATGGGCAAGACGCGAGTCATCGCTGAAACCGGTGCCGGCCAGCACGGCGTCGCTACGGCGACGGCAGCGGCTTTCTTAGGCCTGGAATGTGAAGTATTCATGGGCGAAGAAGATACAATCCGCCAGGCCCTGAACGTCTACCGTATGGAACTCCTGGGCGCCAAAGTCCATGCCGTCACGTCGGGCTCGCGGGTCCTCAAGGATGCCGTCAATGAAGCCATGCGCGAATGGGTCAGCCGCGTCGATGATACGCACTACGTCATCGGCTCGACCATGGGACCCCATCCGTTCCCGATGATGGTCCGCGACTTCCAGTCTGTCATCAGTAAGGAAGCACGCCAGCAGATCCTCGAACGGGAAGGGAAACTGCCCTCCGCTGTCCTGGCTTGTGTCGGCGGCGGCAGCAATGCCATGGGGATGTTCTACCACTTCATCGGCGATAAAGACGTCAAGCTCATCGGTTGCGAAGCGGCCGGCAAGGGCATCGACACCAAGATGCACGCTGCTACTATGGCCAAAGGGGAAGTCGGCATTTTCCACGGCATGAAATCGCTCTTCTGCCAGAATGAAGACGGCCAGATCGACGAAGTCTATTCCATTTCTGCCGGCCTTGACTATCCGGGCATCGGGCCGGAACACGCTTATCTGCATCAGACCGGCCGTGCCCAGTACATCCCGGTCAAGGATGACGAAGCCGTCGAAGCTTTTGAATACCTGGCCCGGACGGAAGGCATCATCTGCGCTATCGAAAGCGCCCACGCCGTCTACGAAGCCATGCAGATAGCACCGAAGATGAGCAAGGACGACATCATCATCGTCTGCTTGTCCGGCCGCGGTGATAAAGACGTCGCCGCCATTGCAAGATATAAAGGGAGGGACTTACATGAGTAAGATTGGCAACGCCTTTAAGAACGGCAAAGCATTTATCGGATTCTTGACAGCTGGCGACCCGTCGCTGGACAAGACGTATGAATATATCATGACCATGGAAAAGGCCGGAGCCGACCTCATCGAAATAGGCATCCCCTTTTCCGACCCCATCGCCGAAGGCATCGTCATCCAGGAAGCGGACCTGCGGGCTTTGAAAGCCGGGACGCACATTGACGACGTCTTTGCCCTGGTCGAACGGGTCCGTAAGGAAACGCAGATTCCCCTGGTCTTTTTGACCTATCTCAATCCCGTCTTCCATTACGGCGCTGAGAAATTCTTTGCCCGCTGCCAGGAAACCGGCATGGACGGCATCATCATCCCCGATATGCCTTTTGAAGAACGCGACGAATGTGCCGCTGCCGCTAAAGCTCATGGCATCGACATCATTTCCATGATCGCGCCGACGTCGAAAGACCGTATCCAGAAAATCGCCAAAGTCGGCGAAGGCTTCTTGTATATCGTTTCCTCCTTGGGTGTTACAGGGACGCGGACGGAAATCAAGACGGACCTCAAAGAAATCATCGATACGGCTAAAGAAGTCACGGATGTACCCTGTGCCGTCGGATTCGGCATCAATACGACAGAACAGGCTGAAAAAATCGGCCATGTCGCTGACGGCGTCATCGTAGGCAGTGCCATCGTCAAAATCATTGCCCAATACGGCGACGATGCAGCACCCCACATCTACGACTACGTCAAAGCCATGAAAGAAGCTACCATTCGCGGCTAACCGCTAAAAACGGAACCATACATGAAGGTTTATGCCATCATGTATGGTTCCTTTATCTTAATAGTTTGTAGTACGGAGTTTGTAGTTTGTAGAAGGTGTTTTTTAATTTAAAGCCATCCGCTAACCACTAACTGCTAGCCACTAACAACTAAAAAAAACCGCCGTCTTTAAGACAGCGGTTTTTTTTACGCTCTTAATGCTGAGCCGGTGTCGGCTGGGCATCGAGTTCAGAAGCTAAGTCGTGGTCGGTCATGGCACAGACGGCCGAGTCGGACCAGACGTTTTCGGCTGTTTCAATCATGTCGATGATGGTGTAGATCGGCAGGATGATACCCATGATGCCGATAGGCGCACCGATGCCGGACATGAGCGACAAGGTCAGGAAGTAGCAGCCCATGGGGACGCCGGCGTTGCCGATGGCGGCCAGGACGGCGACGAAGAGCCAGGCAATCATGGTACCCATGGAGAGGTCGAAGCCGCCGTTCTGCATGAGGAACAGGGATGTGACCAGGATGAAGGCGGCACAGCCGTTCATGTTGATGGTCGTGCAGATCGGCAGGACGAAGCGCGATACCTGGGGATGGACGTTGAGGCGCTGTTCAGCCGAAGCCAGGGTAACCGGCAGGGTACCGGCAGAGCTCTTGGTGAACAGGGCGACGGCGATGGCCGGAGCCATCTTGCGGAAGACGTAAATCGGGTTAAGGCCGCGGAGAACCAGGAAAATCGGCAGGACGATGAAGAACTGGATGAGGTTGCCGCCGAGGATGACCAGGGTGTATTTGCCCAGGGCACCGACGATGACACCGGCTTCAATCTGTGCCGACAGCTGTGCCGAGAATGCCAGGATGCCGACAGGCAGGATCCAGAGCAGGGCACGGATGAGGGTGAAGAGGACTTCCTGTAAGCCCAGGAGGCCTTTCAGGAGGACGGCGCGGTTTTCTGTCTTAGGCATGAAGGCCAGGGCCAGGCCGACAGCAGCTGCGATGAGCATGACTGAAAGGACGTTGCCCGACAAGAACGGCTGGAGCATGTTGTTCGGGATGACCGACAGGAAGTGGTCGTAATAGGTGACTTTTTCCAATTTCTGCGGGACATTGGAAACGCCGGAATTGATGAGGTCTACCGGCAGGTTGCCCGGGGCAATCCAGAGGTAGAGTGCCAGACCGATGGCGGCGGCACAGATCGTCGTCAAGAGGGTGTACGTGACGGCGTGGGCGAAGATGCGCCCCGTTTCTTTCTTGGCTCCCAGAGCCGATAAGGTCGTAATAACAGCTAAAGCGATGGTCGGTACGGCGATGAACTGGAATAAGCGCGTGAAAACTGTTGCAATGAAATCAAATAATTGGTTCAATGCCGGAATACCGAGCCAGCCTAAAATGGCGCCGATGATCAAGGCGCCCATCCACAAGGCGAACTGACGGCCGCGATGCTGGCCCTGGCTGCCGCGGATGGCTTCCCGGGCCTGTTCTTGGACCCGGTCTTGAGATTCGTTAGACATGATTGTCTCCCCCTTTGATAAAATATAAACAGTTCCTATAGAATACCGTTTCAGTATATTATAGAAGAGGGGACGGCGTCTGTCAATGGAGAAGGGACGAGTCATGCAAAAAAAGACACGTAAAAGGACCGATACACACGCGACATATGTCTACCGGTCCTCTACGTTATAGGATTCATATTCATCTCGTTTTTGGTTCTGGTTACTTTAACCTCGTACAAAAATGTGAAACAATAATCGTTCGTTGCGCTTGGATTTACTAGACTAACCTATTTGAAAAACATCACACCCATTCGAAAAGTTCGAAGCACTTCAATCAAGATAAGTTAATTCGTAATGTTCATCGACGAACGCTTGCTGATCCTATGGACATTATTTAGTTGTTAATGATCAACGCAATGAAAACTAAATCATTCTGACTTTTGTTTTCCAAGCTGTGACCCTTGCCATCTGATGTGTAAGTAACGTCTCCTGGTTTAACGGTCCGGATTTCTCCGTTGTCGTCATATTCTCCCTCTCCGGAAAGGATGTAATATGCTTCTGCGTTGTCACTGTGAACGTGATAGCCTAAGGAACATCCAGGTTTCAATGTGATTTCGGCGAACATACCTACCTTGTCTTTCAGCTCGGTGGCGCTCAGAAGTTTTTTCTTCAAGATGTACCCTTTACCGCCGGCGGCATGTTCTACTTTCTCTATTTCCACTGGACTCACCCCTTTCTAATGCGCTTACAAAGGAAGCAACTTGCTTGCGATTCCTTTCGCATCTCTTGGCTATATTATAGCATAGGATTTTACGTTTGCCATGAGATAGACGAAAATATATTATGTTACTTATGCATCGAAGAATAGACAAGTATAGCCTTTGGGAATAATAAGGAACGCAGTCCGCAGGTCGCAGTTCGCAAGCCTCCCCTGATAGGGGAGGTGGCCTGAAAGGCCGGAGAGGTTGCATTTTCGAATCCGCTTGAACCTGTACGAAAAGCAACCTCTCAGTCAGCCGCGCTGACAGCTCTCCTAGGAGAAGAGCCTTGGGCGGGGCATCAAAAAAGGCGCTGTCGCATGAAGACAGCGCCTTTTTGGGTATTAAGTTTGTAGTTTTTAGTGAAGGCTTTTAAATTTAAAGTCCTCTTCTACAAACTTTCGAGAGAAGGGGCCTTTCATGATGGTAAAAGCCTTCGTGCGACAACCCCCTACGGGATTATGGAATTAGGCGGGACGCCCGCGCTGCTGTTCGTTCTGGCACCCCGTCCTGCACCTCCTGATGGTCGGCGCTTGACGGGCCAGAAATGCTTTGGGCGACCCCTACAGGAAAAACAGCTTCGCTATTTTTCCTGTAAAATCGGCATGACTTTGGTGGCATGGGGCATGATGTTGATGGTGTAATCTTTGTCTTTACCCTGTTCTTTCAGTTTCTGCTGTGCCAGGTCCCAAGCTTCCTGGACTGTTTCGACCGGAATCTGGCCGGTACGGCGGATGTCGCTGAAGTTGCGCGGCAGTGTGACCAGGATGACCGTGTCCTTATGGGTCAGGCAGAAGAGGTTGAAGGCGACAAAGAAGGGGATGGTGAAGTGTGCCCGCAGGGCTTTTTCCATGTCTTCCATCGTGTCGTATTTGAAGCTGTCCATGTAGATGGCCGGTTCTTTGATGTCCCGGGCTTCCATGATGGCGATGATGATGCCGCCGTCTTTGACAGCCATTTCAGCCGGGTCATAGCATTTGCAGCCCTGGTAGAGGCTGACGTCGCTGGGGTAGCCGCCGGCGCAGGCGATGACGACGTCCGATTTTTCTTTCATCGGGACGCGCTGGATGTCGAGGACGGCTTCTGTGCCGACCCGCCATGCTTCGTACCAGTCGCCGCCGACCATGCGGCAGATTTCACCGTCGCCGTTGATGACGGAATGGACGAGGAAGCACGGATTGATCTTGCTGCAGGCTTCGACCATATCATCGTTGAGCGGGTTGCCGTCGATCTTGAGGGCCCGCGTCTTGGGATTGATGCCGTGGCCGAATTCGTCAGCTAAAGCATGGCAATGGTTGCGCTGGATCGTTTCAAAACCGGAGACGCCCGGCAGGATGAGCTTGCGGCCGCCGCCGTAACCGGCAAAGAGATGGGTCGTAATGCCGTCGACGATGATGACTTTGTCGGCGTCGACGACGTGTTTATTCAGTTTCAATGGTGTGCCGAGCTTGGTCGTACCGAAGTCGACAAGGGTCGGATCCATGCAGTCGTGCTGATAGGTCTTGATGCGGCGGACGACTTCTTCGCCGCAGACGAGGACGTCTTCTTCCGGCGTCTGAGCGCGGTGCGAGCCCTGGGCAAAGACGATGTAGATGTCGTCATCGGGAATGCCGGCCAGGTTCAGTTCGTCGATGATATAGATAAGGAATTGATTGGAATGGTTCCACGTGCGGGTGACGTCGGCGACGACGAGGCAGACCTTATCGCCTTTCTGGACTTTTTCCTGCAACGGGGCGCTGCCGATAGGATGACGCATGCAGTCGATCGTCGCCTGTTTGACGTCGACGGCAGGGACGTGTTTCCCTTCCATGACCCCGACGATGTGTTCTTCCGGGAGTTTGACAGTCTGCGTAGTTTCACCAATATTAAAAGTAAATTCCTTTAATGCCATTCTTTACCACCACTTCTTTTTAAAAATTAAAAATAAACTGTAACTTATTATATCATGTTCAAAACGGTGTGCAAGTTTAAACTTTACAATAATCGTTTAACGTACGGGCGATGGCCATCAGCTAGACATTGCCTAGATAGATGTAGTGAAGGTAAGGGCTGGCCGCCGCCTGCAGCTGTTTCAGTGTCGTCAAGGGTGTCACCGGCGCAGACCAGTGGTACTGCGGAAAATAGCGGGTCAGGTGCAGGGGGATGTCCGGTGAAATGGATGCCAGCCAGCGGGCTTCGGCATCCATCTGGGCCGGGTCATCGTTTTCGCCGGGAATGACCAGCGTCGTCACTTCGACATGGCTTACGGCAGCGGCCGTTTCGATTGTGTCCAGCACGGGCTGGCGGGATGCTCCGCAGAGGGACTGATAGAAGTCCTGGGAAAATCCCTTGAGGTCGATGTTCCAGGCGTCGATATAGGGCAGAAGGGCCTGGAGCGGTTCTTTTTCGATATAGCCATTGCTGACCATGACGTTGACCAGCCCGGCTTCATGGACGAGGCGGGCCGTCTGGATGATGAATTCATAGCTCAGGGTCGGTTCGTTGTAGGTGTAGGCCAGGCCGATGCTGCCGTCTGCCATATAGTGCCGGGCCAGGGCCAGAGCCTGTTCCGGCGTCAGTTCCCGGAAGGGCGCTTCCTGCTGGGAAATCTGCCAGTTCTGACAGAAGGGGCAGGTGAAATTGCAGCCCCACGAACCCAGGGATAAAATGGCGGATCCGGGATGGAAGCGATAAAGGGGCTTCTTTTCAATGGGGTCCAGGGCGATGGCCGTGCATTGGCCGTAGTTCAGGGCCTGAAGGCAATTGCCATCGTAATAGCGGGTCTGGCAGCGGCCGCGATGGCCCCGGGCGATGCGGCAGTGGTGGGGACAGAGACTGCAGCGCGCCTGGCCGGACGGGTCGATTTCATAATAAGCGGCTTCCATGGTCTCACCTACTTATAGCGCGTGACCGTGAAACGGTAGAGGTCGGGCTGGACCTGGGGCGGGATGCCGGCTTTTTCCTTGGCAATGGCGATTTGCTGCTGGACCGTGTCGACGCCTTCCAGGTTGGGCAGTAAGAGGCCCGTCTGGGCATGGCTCATGACGATGACGCCGTACTTCTTGGGGTCCAGGTCGGCTGGCGAGGCTACGGCTTCGGGCTGGCCCAGGACGTCGACGGAAATGTCGATGTCTTTCAGTTCGTCCAGGCTGACCGGGTAGAAACGCGGGTCCCGCGTCGCAGCGGATACGGCGTTGTGGATGATTTCACTGGCAATATTCATCTGCATGGGCAGGAAGGTGCCGATGCAGCCGCGCAGGCGGCTCCCCTTGTGGAGGGACACGAAGGCGCCAGCCTTGTCCTGCAGGTCTTCAGGCAGGTCTTTGGGGACGTTCATGAAGGCATGGTGCGTCAGGTAGTACGAGATGCTTTCCCGGGCCAGGCGGACGCGGATGTCGGCGACAGCCGGTTTTTCAGCCCTTTTTTCCTGCCCTTCCGGCAGGTACAGGGCGACGCCATAGCCGACGCCGAAAGGCCCTTCATAGGAATAGACCGGCATGACCGGGCGGAAATGGCGCAGGGCGCCGAAGAGGAAATACACCGACGGCAGGCCGCACATGCCGGCTTCGTCGATGAGGCTGCGGCTCATAGTCTTTAAGATGGCCGGGTCCTGTTTTTGCAGGGCTTCCATGACGGTCTTGTCGAAGATGGCTCCTTTCGGCGTGTAGCCATTTGGTGAACCGGGCAGGAGGCGGTGCGACAAGTCGCCCGATGCGATGATGGCGATGCGCCGGCCCAGGCGGGCAGCGGCCTGGACGACGAGGTCGCCTAAGAGGCTCATGCTGTCGTAATCGTCGAAGCGCGGCGCCATGAGGACGACCTGGCCTGTGAAACCGGCCTGGCGCAGGTAATATAAGGGGACGAAGGTCCCCTGGTCGACGTAGAGAGGATGTCCGAAGCGGTCGCTCCAGGCAGCATCAAGGCGATATACGTCGGTCTTGGGCGTGGCTGTTTCAAAGATTTCTTCGGCCAGGTCCATATCGGTGCGGACATCCATGGCCAGCTCCGGATAGCCGAAGGCGTCGAGGTTTCCGTAGAGGCGGGGCGCTTCCAGGAGTGTCGCCCCGTCGGGGAAGACATAGTTATGAGGCGACATGATGACCAATGTTTCCGGTTTCTGACTGACAATCAAGCGGGCCGCAGCCTGTACGGCCCGGACTGTGGCGTCTATCTTTCGCAGTTCATCGCCGCCGATTTCCGGCAGCATAATCGGCGGATGGGGAAATAACCCTGCTGCGACACAAGCATGTTCCATAAAAAAACCTCCCTCATAATGGTATATGTCTATTATACCATTATGAGGGAGGTTTGACTAAAGGGCTGTCGCACGACGACAAGCCCTTTAAAGTGGTTAGTGGCTAGCAGTTAGTTGTTAGCGGATGGCTTTAAATTTAAAGTTACCGCTTCAAACATCATACATCAAACCTCAAACATTAAAGAGAAAGGAATCATGCATGATGGCAAAAAAACTTCACACGACAACGGCCTGTGAAAGCGGTTCAGGGGATTCCCGCAAGCGGGACGCCCTTTGCGGCCTGCGAACTGCGAACTGCGGCCTGCGGGACGCCCTTTGGGCGTCCCCTACTAGTACTCTGTATCTTCCATGAGGCTGGTCTTGCCGAAGCGGGTCTTCAGGTCTTTCCGTTCCATGCTCCATTTGGACGAGGCGATGGACATGGTCGGGTCGTAATTCGGCGATTCCATGTTAAGGACGCCGCAGATGAATTCATATTCCAGGTCGTTGGTGAAATACTTGTCCTTATTGGCTTTGATGGCTTTGACGACATCAGGATTGCGCTTCTGGTAGCCTTCGGACAAATAGCAGAACATGGGGATGCGCAGGACTTTGAAGCTGGCGCTGTCAGGCTGGCGGGCGACGTCGGGATCGCTGCCGTGGTCGGAGAAATAGATCATGGCGTCGAGGTTGAGGTTATCCCGGGCATAGTCGTAAATCTGCGACAGGACCCAGTCCGTATAGAGAACGGTGTTATCGAAGTCGGCTTCCTGGTTGATCTTGCCGTCGTTGAATTTCTGGAATTCTTTCGGGTAGCGGTTGCGGTATTCGATGTGGCTGCCCATGACGTGGAGGACGACGAAATTCTTTTCCTTCGGATCGACGCGTTTGAGGAACTGAAGGAGCGCGCCGTCCAGCGTCGATTCTTTCAGGTCCCGGTCGACCCATTCGGAGACGTCGGCCGTGTTGGCGACTAAGGTGATGGGCGTATCGGCGACGCCAACGGAGCCCTGGTTGCTGAACCAGTACGTCTTATAGCCGGCCTTCTTGGCCATATCGATGATGGAGATAGATTCATTGAAAGGCTTATCGTTGTAGAAATTCGATTCCGTCAGGGCGTGTTCCAGGACGGGAACGGTGTACCAGACGCAGCTGTAAGCGTTAGTGAAGAGCGTGAAGTCAGGATTCGACTTCATCGCCGTCAGCCACGGCGTATTGGGCACGTGGTCCGGGTTGTACGCATTCATCAGCGTCCGCGTTTCCGATTCGCCGATGACGACGATGACCGTGTTGGGATAGTCGGCCGGATGGAGCTGGACGGCCTGGAGGGCATTGTATTTTTCATCGTGATTTTCGGCATATAAGGCCGAGCGCTGCATATAGTCGTGCGTGTCGATGAAGGTCCGGATCGGGAAGGCTTCCGGGAAGATTTCTTCACTCAAGGCACCGACAGACGGGGCGATGATGAGCAGCAGCGAAGCCAGGGGGATGATTTTGCGGTAGACATGGGTCCGGGGCAGGATGTTTTGGCGATAGTTCAAGAGGAACAGCGCTCCCAGGATCAGGGCCAGGGCGACGGCGATGGCGGCCACCTTGAACAGGCCCAGGGAGTGGAAATATTCCAGCGTTTCTGCCGGTCCCGTCTGGAAGATGAGCAGGGCGCCGGACGTGGTAATCGACGAATTGTAGAGGAAATAGTAGACCCACTGCAGCAAAATGATGAAGAACGCTGCGAATTGGACGAGGGTCATGAAAATGGCCCCGATTTTGTGGGGAAGATACTGCCGGACAATCATGTTCAGGCAGAAAAAGATAGCAAAAAAGTATAGTCCCACATATATATCATATATATTGTTCAAGTAAATCGTATTGGTGTTGATCAGGGAAATGTAACTCAAGTAAGGTCCCGTGACGATCCATCCCAGGCCGATGAGGGCCGGCGGGATGATGGCGCCTGGAGACAAGTGCTTCCAGTACAGGGCCAGGGACAGGACGACAGCACCGACGCCGGGCAGCAGGCCGAACGTCATGTCTTCGATATTGTCGGGACCCATGCCCAGGGAGACGAGAAACTGCCATTCAAAGCAGACGCCGTAAACTACGGCGAAGATGATGAACAGCGGCAGGAGCCGATGCCGCCATTTGCTGAGTGCCTTCGTTGCATGAACCATGTTGTTTGTTCTATCCTCTCTATAATCTCTTTGTAAAAACGGTGTAAACAAAGCGTACCGGCTATATTATACATCAAATGTTGCTGATAACATAGAGGAAATTTTGGAATTATTGGAAAAAAAGATAAAAAAAGACTTGCCAAAAATGGCGTGTCATGGTAGAATAGTTTTCGTTGAGGCACTCCGTGCTGATACAATGGTGAAACGGCCCCGTGGTGTAGCGGTTTAACATGTCGCCCTGTCACGGCGAAGATCGTCAGTTCAAATCTGATCGGGGTCGCCACTTTTTTTGCTCAGGTAGCTCAGTCGGTAGAGCAGGGGACTGAAAATCCCCGTGTCGGCGGTTCAATTCCGTCCCTGAGCACCAACATCAATTACCTATCATGCGGTTGTGGCGGAATGGCAGACGCGCTACTTTGAGGGGGTAGTGAGCGAAAGCTCATGGGGGTTCAAGTCCCCCCAACCGCACCATAGCTTCTCGAAAGAGGAGTGCTGAATAGAAACGGCCCCGTGGTGTAGCGGTTTAACATGTCGCCCTGTCACGGCGAAGATCGTCAGTTCAAATCTG
The DNA here is from genome assembly GCA_902464195.1 of uncultured Megasphaera sp. Taxonomy (GTDB): domain Bacteria; phylum Bacillota; class Negativicutes; order Veillonellales; family Megasphaeraceae; genus Megasphaera. The sequence continues at coordinate 3,275 of CABQJB010000014.1, read as the reverse complement.
ATCGGGGTCGCCACTTTTTTTGCTCAGGTAGCTCAGTCGGTAGAGCAGGGGACTGAAAATCCCCGTGTCGGCGGTTCAATTCCGTCCCTGAGCACCAACATCAATTACCTATCATGCGGTTGTGGCGGAATGGCAGACGCGCTACTTTGAGGGGGTAGTGAGCGAAAGCTCATGGGGGTTCAAGTCCCCCCAACCGCACCATAGCTTCTCGAAAGAGGAGTGCTGAATAGAAACGGCCCCGTGGTGTAGCGGTTTAACATGTCGCCCTGTCACGGCGAAGATCGTCAGTTCAAATCTGATCGGGGTCGCCATATTCTTTTTTTTACAATTTTATATGCGGTTGTGGCGGAATGGCAGACGCGCTACTTTGAGGGGGTAGTGAACGAAAGTTTATGGGGGTTCAAGTCCCCCCAACCGCACCATGTAAAAAGGGCTTGTCGTATGACGACAAGCCCTTTTCAGTGATTAGTGGCTAGTTGTTAGTGGTTAGCGGATGGTTTTAAATTTAAAGCTTTTCTCTGTAAACTACAAACTCCGAACTATAAAGAGATAGGGACCACGCATGATGGCAATAGCTTTCGTGCGACAGTCCCTTTTTTAGCAGTTAGTGTTTCGTAGGGGCCACGAACTACGAGCGACTGCTTACGGCGAACTTAAACTCGAAAAAAGAGGGAATTCCCATGGATAAGGAACATATATTTTTTGAAAATTATGCCAGGAACTGGGACCGCGACCGCAAGGCCGACGCCAGGGTCTTGTCGTCTTTTATGGAGCTGGCAGCTATCCGGCCCGGTTCGGCCATCCTTGATGCCGGCTGCGGGACAGGCGTGCTCCTGCCGTATTTGTCGGCTGCTGCCGGTGCTGCTGGGACTGTCGAAGGCTTCGATTATTCCCAGCAGATGATCGACGTGGCCAAAGAGAAATTTTCTCACCTGGCCAATGTCACTTTTACGACGGGCGATGTCCTGAAATACCATTTTCCGGAAAAACAGTATGATGTCGTCTGCTGTCTTAATTTTTATCCCCATATCGCCAGCCACAGCCGCGACGTCATCCGCCGCCTCTATGAAGCCATGGTGCCGGGTGGGACGCTGCTCATCATGCACGATATGCCCCGCAGGGCCGTCAACGCCATCCACGGTGGCCAGCCCGTGCTGCCGCCTGTCGATGTCTTGGAAGAGAAATTGATCAGCGCTGGATTTTCCGTCGTCATCGCTATGGATACGGACCAGTTCTATTTCATCAAAGTCGTCAAGGCAGCCGACGAAGCCGATTTCGTCTATGACGACGAAGAACAGCCGGCTGGTGTGGCAGCCCATCCCCTCCATCATGGGCATCATCATACGGAAACGAAACGCGTCCTCAACCGCCTGTCGCGCATTACAGGCCATGTCGAAGCCATCAAGCGCATGATTGAAGACGGCCGCGACTGCAGCGACGTCCTGGTCCAGCTGGCCGCCGTCCATTCGGCCGTCGCCGGTGTGAGCCGGGTCATCCTCAAGGACCATATTGACCACTGCATCGTCGATGCCATCCGTGAACACGACGAAGAAGCCGTAGAAAATCTCAAGAAAGCTATTAATACCTTTGTCAAGTAATGGTATAATAGGACCAGAGTATCCATTTGGAAAGGGTGTGACCACGATGCAGTTTCGTGTAGTATTAGGTGATTTATCGGAGTGGAAGGCCGACGGAATCGTATATTCTGCCAGCTCGACCCTCTTGCCAACGAATAGCGTCAGCAGTAAGATTCATCAGAAAGGCGGCTTGTCTTTTTCCGCCTCGTGCCGTACTATCGGCATGTGCCACGTCGGCAGTGCCGTCATGACCAAGGGCTATAAATTGAAGGCCCCTTTCATCATCCACGCTGTCGGGCCGTACTGGGTAGGCGGCAAGCGCGGCGAAGAAGGGGAATTGTTGTCGGCCTATAAGAAGGCCATCCATTTGGCCGATGAAAAGCATTTGAAGCACGTCGCTTTTGCTTCGTTGAGTACGGAAGAAAAACGTTATCCTCTGCAGCGTGCTGCTGCTGCCGTCGTACCACTTCTCCTGACCGACGGGGCCGGTTTTGACCGCATCGACATGGTCTGCACGAGCCCGGAAGAACAGGAAGCCTACACGAAAGCGGCTGTCTTCTTCTGGCTCCGCCATCTCGGAGACGCTGCCGGCAATGAACAGGCGGCCATGATGGAAGAAGCCGGCGCTGCCCTGGCCCTGCTGCAGAGCCGCGATGATGCACCGGACCCGATTGCCTTGGCGGAAGACGTCAAGAAAATCGAAGCCATCGTCCATCCTTTCTTGAAGTTGAGGAAACGCAGCCTCGTCGACATCGAACAGGCTGCATCGCAGATCATGGCCTTGTATCCGGCCAGCAGTGCGGAAGGAGTGTAACCTATGGCAAAAAGAAACGGAACCCATGACCTGGACGTCACCGTCCAGTGCCCGGCCTGTCACGAATACGGCGTCTTCCATACGTGGGACGTCATTGATACGGCCGATGCGAAATTGAGTGAACGCGTTCATTTCGACGAAAATTTATTTTTCTACACCTGCCCACATTGCCACGCCAAGATCCACATGGAAAGCAAGTGCCTCTACATCGACCGGGACAAGAAGCTCCTGGTCTGGCACATCCCGGACCCGAAGGAACGGGTCACGTCGAAGGAAGTCCAGGATGCCCTGGGGTCGCCGTCCTTCACGACGTATACCTGCCGGGCTGCCCTGACCTGGGGTGAATGGCGGGAAAAAATCATCGAACTGGAAAGCTCCTACGACGATCGCCTCTATGAAATCATCAAATACGGCGCTTATCAGCTCCTGAGCCAGGAAGACAAGGACCGCCTGCCCCTGGAAGCCTATCACATCGACTATGCCGACGACAGCCACGACCCGGACAAGCTGGCCCTGGTCTTCATGCAGAAAGATGCCAAAGGCATGGCCTATGTCTACCCCATTACGGAACACTTGAAAGAAGTGACCAAGGACATCTTCCTGCCCATCATCGAACAGATTGCCGATGCCAACCGCAAGGCTCAGTTCGACCGTTTCGGCTATTCCTGGGCCCGTCAGTTTACAACGTACATCATCAAGGCCGCCGAAGAAGACAAGAACCGCGAAACCTATGGCAACCTCATCGGTTTCTGGGTCAAGACCATCGGCGACGAAATCTTCCGGGCTGAAGTGAAACCGGAAAAATAATGGTTCGCGGCGGGCCGCCTTGACAGGACGGCCCCTACAAGCCACTAGCCACTAAAGAGGCTGTCGCATGACGACTC
>CABQJB010000013.1 GCA_902464195.1 uncultured Megasphaera sp. | reverse complement strand
AACCTTCAAATTTAAAGCCATCCGCTAACAACTAACTGCTAGCCACTAACAACTTTAAAGGGCTTGTCGTTGTGCGACAAGCCTTTTTTCATACAAGGAGGATATCATGTTCCCCCATTTGTTCCAACTCCGCCATTTCCTGGCCCTGTTCTTTCCTCTGCTCCTGACTCAGATGGCCCAGGTCGGTACGTCGGTCTTCAGTTCTATCTTCAGCGGCCAGGCCGGGACGATCGACTTGGCCGGTGTCGCCGTGGCCGTCAATATCTGGTATCCCGTCTTTGCCGGACTGTGTGGCATTTTCTTCGGTATCTCGCCGATCATCGCCCAGCTCCGGGGCGCTCAGAAGTCTGAGGAAATCCCGACGTACATCATGCAGAGCCTCTATTTGAGCTTGGGCTTTACGGCCGTCATTTTTCTGGCCGGCGCCGTCCTCATGCCGCCCTTCCTCGACTTCATGGGCCTCGACGCGCCAGTCCGCTACATCGCCTGGGAATACCTCAAGGCCCTGGCCCTGGGGCTGGTTCCCATCTGCCTGCAGGCGACGATGCGCTATATCGTCGACGCCCACGGCAAGACCCACGTCTCCATGGCCATCTTAGTGACCAATCTGGTCCTGACGATCATCCTCTTCCGCCTGCTCATCTTCGGCGCCGGCCCCATTCCGTCCATGGGCGGCATCGGCACGGGCTATGCCATCACCATCGCATCGTGGCTGTCCTTCCTGCTCTTCGTAGGCGTCCTGCAGTGGATGGAACCCTTTCGTTCCTACCATCTCTGGAGCCGCCTGCGGCCTTTCAGCTGGTACCATTGCTACCATCAGCTGGAACTGGGCATTCCCATCTTCATCGCCGTCTTCTGCGAAACGAGCCTGTTCTCCATCGTCGGCCTGCTCATGGCTGAATTCGGCACCTTATACCTGGCAGCCAACCAGGCAGCCATCAGTTTCTCGACCCTGACCTATACCCTGCCCTGGAGCATCAGCCTGACGGCGACCATCGTCATCGGCTATGAAGTCGGCGCCCGCAACTACGCCGCTGCCCGGCAGTATGCCGTGCTCTGCCAGATGACGGCCTTTACCATTGCCATCGCCCTCATCGTCGTGACCTATCACTTTGTCGATACCATTGCGGCCATCTTCACCAGCGATGCCGAGACCTTCTGGGCCATCCGCATGTTCATCTTCTACGCCGTCGCCTTTTCCTTCTTCGATGCCGCCGGTACGCCGGTCCAGGGTATCCTGCGCGGCTATAAGGATGTCAAGATCATCACCTACGTCGCTTTTGTGACCTACTGGCTCATCAGCATCCCCATGGGCTATGCCATGGCCCATGTCACGTCCTACGGGCCCTATGGCTACTGGATCAGCCTCATCATCAGCCTGGCCATCAACGCCAGTGCCCTGAACTGGCGCCTGTGGAAGCACACGGCCTGGAAAGTCCCTGTCCTATCCTCATCTACTAAGGAGTGATTTTATGCCAACTATGAAACAATTAACGGCTTATGCCCGCGTCCTCTTACAGAAGGGCCTGAATCTTCAAAAAGGCCAGCCCCTGGTCATCAACGCCCCTGTCGAATCGCACGACTTCGTCACCCTCTTGACGAAAGAAGCCTATACAACCGGCGCCGCCCAGGTCATCTGCAACTGGCGGTCTGACGATATGGCCCGCCTGCGCTACGAACATGAAGATCTGCAGTATTTCGAATCCCTGCCGGACTGGCGCCGCGATTTCAGCCTTTGCTATTACCATAAGAAAGCGGCCTTCCTCAGCCTCATTTCGGCCAACCCGTACCTCATGGACGGCATCGACACCAAGAAGATTTTCGCCCAGCAGAAAGCCCAGAATGAAGCCCTGAAGGAATACATCGACGGCATGATGGCCTCGAAGACGACGTGGCTCGTCGCCGCCGTCCCCAGTGCCGTCTGGGCCAAGCTGCTCTATCCGGACCTCGATGCTGCCGCCGCTTATGAAGCCTTGTGGAAGCAAATCCTCCAGTCGTCCCGCGCTGACGGGGCCGATGCCCTGGCCGATTGGGACGCCCATCTGGCCGAATTGAAGAAGCGCCGGACCTGGATGACGGACCAGCATTTCACCAGCCTGCACTATACGAACAGCCTGGGCACGGACCTGACTATCGGCCTGCCGGCCGGCCATATCTGGCAGGGCGGCATGGAAGAAACGGCGGATCACCTGCTTTTCAATGCCAACATCCCGACGGAAGAAATCTATTCGGCCCCCAAGGCAGATGCCGTCAACGGCACGGTTTACAGCACCAAGCCCCTGGTCTATAACGGCAACCTCATCGACAAATTCCACCTGACCTTCAAAGACGGCAAAGTCGTCAATGCCGCCGCCGAAACGGGCGAAGACGTCCTGAAGAAACTCATTGCCATCGACGACGGCGCCTGCCGTCTCGGCGAAGTGGCCCTCATCCCCTATCACTCACCCATTTCCCTGTCGGGCATCCTCTTCTATGAAACGCTCTTCGACGAAAACGCCTCGTGCCACCTGGCCCTGGGCGCATCGTATCCTACCTGCCTGGCTGGCGGTGCCGATATGGACAAAGACGCCGTCGCTGCAGCCGGCCTCAACGATTCCATGATTCACGTCGACTTCATGGTCGGTTCGCCGGACCTGACCATCACCGGGACCAAGGCCGACGGCACGATGGTACCCGTCTTTACCGATGGCGACTGGGCACAATAACGATTTTCCATTGACAAGCCCGGCCATCCGTGCTATTATAAGACGCAACAACCATATACCCTTCATCCAGAGCAGCTGAGGGACTGGCCCGATGACGCTGCGGCAACCCCCTATCGGGAAGGTGCCAATTCCAACGGAACATTCCGACAGATGAAATGAAACCGTATATACGGCCGTCATCTGCATGACGGCCTTTTTTTGTGGTTGCTTTTTTCTAGTTACGCCTATTTTGAGGAGTTGATACTGTGATTACACTGAAAAATATTACCAAGACCTACGGCGGCGCCGCTCAGGTCCAGGCCCTGAAGGGCATCAACCTGACCATCGACGACGGCGAGATCTTCGGTATCATCGGCAAGAGCGGTGCCGGCAAATCGACGCTGGTCCGCTGCATCAATATGTTAGAAAAACCGACGAGCGGCCAGGTCATCATCGACGACAAGGATTTGACCAAGATGAATGAATCCCAGCTGCGGGCAGAACGCAAGAACATCGGCATGATTTTCCAGCACTTCAATCTCTTATCATCCCGTACGGTTGCCGAAAACATTGCTTTCCCGCTGGAACTCGTCGGCGCCTCGAAAGACGTCATCGAAAAGAAAGTCGCGTCCCTCCTCGACCTGGTCGGCCTCAGTGACCGGGCCGGCAACTATCCGTCCCAGCTCTCGGGCGGCCAGAAACAGCGCGTCGGCATCGCCCGTGCCCTGGCCAGCGACCCCAAGATCCTGCTCTGCGACGAAGCCACGTCAGCCCTGGACCCGCAGACGACGAAATCCATCCTGGAACTGCTCCAGGACATCAATAAGCGCCTGGGCATCACCATCGTCGTCATCACCCATGAAATGGCCGTCGTCAAGGAAATCTGCCATCGTGTCGCCGTCATCGAAAGCGGCGTCATCAAGGAAATGGGCCGCGTCGTCGACATCTTCACCAATCCCCAGTCCCAGACCATGAAAGACTTCGTCACATCCATCATCAATATGGAACTGCCGGCAGGCATCAAGAACCTGGGCGTTACCGACCAGCCGTCGCCGGACCGCTACATGCTCGTCCGCCTGCGCTTCAAAGGCGCTGCGACCAGTGACCCCGTCGTCGCCGACATCGTCCGCAAATTCAACGTCGAAGTCAGCGTCCTCTACGGCAACATCGACTACATCCAGGATGAACCGTTCGGCTACCTCATCGTCGTCATCATGGGCGACATGGAAACACAGGCCAAGGCATTCTCGTATATCAAAACATTACCGATTGGAAGTGAGGTTTTAGGTTATGTCCCAAGAAATCATTAAGTTAATGCTCCAAGGCATTGAAGAAACGTTCTACATGGTCGCCGTCGCCACGGTCATCGGCGGTATCATCGGCATTCCCCTGGGTATCACCCTGGTCACGACCAGCAAGGGCCATATCCTGGAAAACCGCTTCATTAATCAAATCCTTGGCACTATCGTCAACATCATCCGTTCCATCCCGTTCATCATCCTCATGGTCGCCATCATCCCGCTGACGCGCCTCATTGCCGGCACATCCATCGGTACGACGGCAGCCTGCGTCCCCTTGACCATCGTCGCCATCCCCTTCCTGAGCCGTCTCGTCGAAACGTCCATCCGCGACGTCGACTTCGGCCTCGTCGAAGCAGCCGAATCCATGGGGGCTACACCCTTCCAGATCATCCGCAAGGTCCTCATTCCCGAAGCTCTGCCGACGATCATCAATAACATCACTGTCCTCATCGTCAACCTCATCGGGGCATCGGCCATGGCCGGCGCCATCGGCGGCGGCGGCCTCGGGGACATCGCCATCCGCTATGGCTACCAGCGATTCCGTCCCGACGTCATGCTGGCGACAATCATCATCCTCATCGTCGTCGTCAACGTCATCCAGGCCGGCGGCGACTTCGCATCACGAAAAAAGAATAAGAAATGATAGAAAAAGGGCTTGTCGCGCATGCGACAAGCCCTTTTTCTGTAGGGGCCGTCCCGGAGGGCGGCCCGCTCTCGCCAATGGGTCATGTGAATCTTACATATACCTGACGGGCTCGTAAATGGGATTCCCACAACGGGCCGCCCTTTGGGACGGCCCCTACAAAGCGGTCCCATGGACCGCGGCTGACCGCTAACTGCTAATCCCTAACCACGAACCACTAGCTACTAGCCACGAATCTCTAATGCCCCTACAATATCCTGTATATGTTCGATGCCTTCTTCTCGGCAATACTGGTCCAGGCCTTCGGCGATGGTTTCGACGGCTCTGGGGTCGACGAAGTTATGGGCGCCGACGGCAACGGTGCTGGCCCCGGCCAGCATGAATTCGACGGCGTCCTGCCAGGTCGAGATGCCGCCCAGGCCGAGGATGGGGATGGATACGGCCTGAGCCGTCTGCCATACCATGCGCAGAGCGACGGGCTTGACAGCCGGGCCGGACAGGCCGCCGGTGATATTGCCCAGCAAGGGGCGGCGGGTCTTGATGTCGATGGCCATGCCCGTCAGGGTATTGATGAGTGATACGGCATCGGCACCGGCCGCTTCGACGGCTTTGGCCATGACCGTAATATCCGTGACGTTCGGCGACAGTTTAACGATGACCGGTTTCTTGGTATGGTCCTTGACGCTGCGCGTCACGGCCGCAGCCGCTTCCGGCTGGGTCCCGAAGACGATGCCCCCTTCTTTGACATTGGGGCAGGAAATATTGACTTCCAGGGCTGCCACGCCATCGACGTCGAGCTGAGCTGCCAATTCGCCGTATTCTTCGGCAGTCCCGGCCGAAATGTTGACGATGAGCGGCGTCTGACAAGCCTGATTGACTTTGGGCAGGATATCCCGCTTGAAGACTTCGACGCCGGGATTTTCCAGGCCGATGCAGTTGAGCATCCCTGCCGGCGTTTCAGCCACGCGGACACCGGGATTGCCCGGCCGCGGCAGCGGTGTGATGCCCTTGGAAATAATGGCCCCGACGTGATCGAGGTCGAGGAAATCACTGTATTCTACGCCGAATCCAAAGGTCCCCGATGCTCCCATGACCGGTGTCTTCATGGAAATACCGGCAAACTGGACGGCAATGCGTTCGCTGATCATGCAAAGACCTCCTTCGCGTCAAATACGGGGCCGTCGGCACAGACTTTATAGCGTTTGCCGTCGAGCTTGCTTTCAAAGGTACAGCCCAGGCAGACGCCGATGCCGCAGGCCATCCGCTTTTCCATGGACACTTCACAGGCGACGCCGGCTTTGGCAGACGCCTGGGCGATGGTCTTCATCATGACCGTCGGCCCGCAGACCGATACACGGTCGATGGCGTGTTCCGAAAAAATCTGCGGCAGGGCATCGACGGCAAAACCTTTAATGCCCTGGGAGCCGTCGTCAGTGGTCACGTAAATCTGACCGGCATAGGGTTCAAAAAACTTCGTCCAGAACGTTTCAGCCGCCGTCTTGCCGGCGACGAGCACGATGGGATGGTCCAGACGCTTGGCCAAAAAGATGAGCGGAGCCAGGCCGACGCCGCCGCCGGCCAGCAGGACCTGACCCGGCGTTGTCGTAAAGACGCCTTCACCCAGGGGCCCTTCGACGCTCAATGCGTCACCGCTGCGCAGGCTCTTCATTTCTTCTGTGCCCTTGCCGACCAGGCGGTAAATGATGGTGACATTTCCCGTTGCCGTATCGGCATCGACGATGCCAAAAGGCCGGCGCAAAAAGGTCTGTCCCCCATCGCGATGGACATTGACAAACTGGCCGGGCTGCGCTTCCCGGGCAATCTGCGGTGCATGGAATACCATTTTCCAGACTTCAGGAATAATGGCTTCATTCTCGACGATAGTCGCCATTTCCAAGAATTTCTTCACCTGCTAATCATCCTTCCTCTGTTTGCAATAAGAACAGTTTTATTGTACCACAGAACGGCCGATTTTCGTAGCCAAAATCAGCGCTGCCGCTTCTTGCCGATTTCACGGCGCATCTTTTCCATATTGTCCCGGAAGACCGATTCTTCCTGCATGGCCACGCGCGTATAGAGGACGTCGCCGATGGCCATGTGGATGAGGCGCGACGCACCGGCTTCCGATGTATACTGGACTTCGCGTCCCATGCCGCAAAGACAGATATCGGCCAAAGCAGCCAAAGGCGACTGACCATGGCTGGTAATGACGATGACCTTGGCCCCGGCCTTCTTGGCGGCCTGGACCGATTGCAAGAGTTCTTTCGTTGCCCCGCTGTGAGATACGGCGATGACCACATCGTCGGCTGTCATCAGGGCCGCCGCCGTGACCTGCATATGGGAATCGGCATATTCCCGAATAGCCAGGCCCAGGCGCAGGAAGCGCGTGGCCATATCCATGCAGACCGTCGCCGAGTTGCCAAAGCCGAAGACGTAGATGCGCCGGGCTTTCAAGAGCAGCCGGGCCGCCGCATCGAGAGCGTCGTAATCGAGGAGGCTCAGCGTATCCTGCAATCCTTCGGCAATATTGGCAAAGGCCTTGGCCGCTACGTCCCGCCCGGTGTCGCCGGCCTGGATGTCGTGGAAAGCCTTCTGCGGCGCCGCCGATAATTCTGCAGCCAGCATGAGCTTCAACTCTTTCAGGCCGCTGCATCCCAGTTTCTTGCAAAACCGGGAAATGGTGATTTCCGAACTCTGCGCATGAACGGCCAGGTCCGAAACGGTCTGCTCCATGACCTCGCCCGTATGATTGACGATATAATCGGCAATACGGCGCTCTGACTTGGTCAGACCGCCGTATGCGCTGCGCAGGACAGGAAATAACTGGAGTTTCGTTTCTTCCATCGTCTTCCCTCCTACTTCTGTATTCACTTTTATTTTAGCCTACAAAGAGGTTCAATACAAGTACACCAGCCAGGCCCATGACGGCGATGATCGTTTCCAGGGCGCACCACGTGCGGACCGTCTGCTTGACCGTCAGGCCGAAGAATTCTTTGAAGAGCCAGAAACCGGGGTCGTTCGGCGGACTGAAAATGAGCGAGCCTGCGCCGGTAGCCAGGACCATCAGTTCCGGATTGGCACCGGTAACGGCGCAGATAGGCGCTGCGATACCGCCGGCTGTCAGGGCTGCGACCGTAGCCGAACCGCAGGCCGTGCGGATGACGGCAGCGACCAGCCAGGCCAGGAGCAGCGGCGATAAATCAGAACCGGCGACGAGGTTGCCGATGTACGTGCCGACGCCGCTGTCGATGAGGACCTGTTTCAAGGCACCGCCACCGCCGACGATGAGCAGGATCATGGCAATGGTCAGGACCGCATCCTGGACCGTCTTCATGACGTCTTCCATGGATTTGCCCCGCCCCAGGCCGAAGGTATAGATAGCGATGGCGACGGAAATAGTCAGGGCGATGTCCGGCTGGCCGAAGAAGGTCAGGACATGACGGGCCGGGACATCGGCACCCATGGTCAATTTGGCAATCGCCGAAGCAGCCATGAGGATGACCGGGACCAGGGCCGTGAAGACGGAGATGCCGAAGCCGGGCATTTCGTCGTCTTTAAAGATTTTCGGGTTGTACATGCCCTTGGGGATTTCCGGATTAATGTCCCGCGTCAGCGTGCAGTACAGCGGGCCGGCGACGATGGCCGTCGGGATGGCGATGATGGCGCCGTAGACCAGGGTCGTGCCGATATCGGCATTATAGATGATGGAAATAGCTGTCGGGCCCGGATGAGGCGGCAGGAAGCCGTGCGTGACCGACAAGGCCGCAGCCATAGGGATACCGACTTCCAGCAGGGGAATCTTGGCTTCTGCGGCAATGGTAAAGACTAAAGGAATGAGCAGGACGAAGCCGATTTCATAGAACAAGGCGATGCCGACAATGAAACCCGTCAGGCAGACAGCCCATTTGACGTTTTCCCGACCGAAGACGTTGATCAGCGTCGTGGCGATGCGCTGGGCACCGCCGCTTTCAGCCATGAGCTTGCCCAGCATGGCGCCGAAGGAAACGACGATGGCCAGGCCGCCGAGAGTACCGCCCAGCCCTTTTTCAATGGTCGGGATGAGTTTGTCGATAGGCATGCCTTCAGCCAGGCCGACGGCGCCGGCGACGAGGAGCAGGGCCAGGAAACTGTTGAGTTTGACTTTAACGATGAGGAAGAATAAGACGAGAATGCCAATGGCTAGGATGACGAGTGGCATAATGAGAAGCCTCCTTTATTTTGTATAGTGCTCGTGCCAATGATGATGGAAGGTGCCGGCTTTATCGACGCGCTGGAACGTATGGGCGCCGAAGTAGTCGCGCAGGGCCTGGATGAGGTTGGCCCCGACCTGGGGACTGCAGTAGGCATCGAGGTATTGCAGGGCTGCCGAAAAGGCCGGGATGGGCAGGCCGTTGGCAATGGCCAGGCCGATGATCTGCCGCAGGGCGCCCTGGTTGGCGTTGATTTTACTGAGGAAGAAGTCGTCGAACAAGAGATTGTCCAGGTCGGGATTCTTGTCATAGGCTTCGGTAATCTTGGTCAGGAATTCGGCCTGGATGATGCAGCCGGCCCGGAAAATCGAGGCGATGGCGCCGTAATCGAGGTGCCAGTCGTACGTTTCCGATGCGCTCTTGTAGAGGGAAAAGCCCTGGGCGTAAGCGACGATTTTCGCTGCATAGAGGCTCTGGCGGACGGCTTCAATGAAGTCGTCGCCGTGCTGATGGGACAGTACAGGCTTTTCGATGCAGGCCTGGGCTTTCGCGCGGCCCCGTGCATTGGACATGACGCGGGCATTGCAGGCTGCGGTGATCATTGAAATATCGACGCCTTGTTTCATCGATTCGATACTCGTCCAGCGGCCTGTCCCCTTCTGGCCGGCAGCGTCGACGATCTTATCCAGGACCTGTCCGCCTGCTTCGTCGTCTTCGGCGAAGATATCCGCAGCGATGCCGATGAGGAAGCTCTTCAACTCGCCCTGGTTCCATTCATGGAAAATCTTGGAAATGGCGGCGTTATCGTAACCGCCGACGTATTTGAGCAGCAAATAGGCTTCGGCAATGAGCTGCATGTCGGCGTATTCGATGCCGTTGTGGACCATCTTGACGTAGTGGCCGGCACCGTCTTCGCCGATATACGTGCAGCACGGCTTGCCGTCAGCCGCTTTGGCGGCAATGGCTTCGTAAATGGGCTGGATTTCCGGATACGTTTCCTTGTTGCCGCCCGGCATGATAGCCGGACCGCGGCGGGCCCCCGTTTCACCGCCGGAAATGCCCATGCCGTAGAAGTGGATGCCGTCTTCTTTGCAGCGGTCGTAGCGGCGGCGCGTATCACCGAAATAGGAATTGCCGCCGTCGATGATGATGTCGCCCGTATCGAGGAGGGGCAGCAGCTGGTCGAGCATGCTGTCCACAGGCGCACCGGCCATGATCATAAGCATGATTTTACGCGGCCGCTTCAGGGAAGCCAGGAAATCCTTCAGCTCGAAATAGCCGGTAATCTTTTCATGAGGCCGTTCTTTCAGGAACTGTTCCGTCAAATCCGGCGTGTAGTTGTAAACCGAAACGTCATAACCGTGGTCGGCCATGTTCAGGGCCAGGTTGCTGCCCATGACGGCCATGCCGACGACGCCAATATCGTGAAGTGCCATAGCAATCGCTCCTTTTCACTGGAAATTATAATTTCTGCTGATATGCCGTGATGTCGGCAAATTCGCGCTGTAAGTTATGATAGAGCCGGACGAAGATGTCGTAGAGCTGCTGGTAGACAACGACGTTTTCTTCCATAGGCGTATAGATTTTCTTGGCGTGGACCAGGTCGGCCGTATCGGCGATACTCTTCAACTTGCCGCTGGAAATGAAGCCCAGCACAGCCGCCCCGAAGGCAGCGCCTTCACTGTTGTCCGGCAAAGTAATGGGCTGGTTGAGGACGTCTGATAAAATCTGGAGCCACAGTTTCGACTTGGTGAAACTGCCGCTGACGCGGATGTCCTTGACGTCGCCGAATTCCTTGAGGGCTGCCATGACGCTGTTCAGGCTGTAGCAGATGCCTTCCATGACGGCGCGGATCATGTGGGACCGGCTGTGATTAAGGGAAAAGCCGAAGAACATGCCCCGCAGTTCCGAATTCCAGTACGGCGCCCGTTCACCCGTGAAATAGGGCAGGCAGATGAGGCCGTCAGCGCCGGCATCGACGTGTTCTGCCTTCATGGTCATCAGGTCATAAGGGTCGATGTCCAGCGTTTCCAGGGCACTGCCGCCGTAATGGCAGATCTTGTCGCGGACCCAGCGTAGGATCATGCCGCCGTTGTTGATGGCCCCGCCGGCGACCCACATGTCGTCGGTCAGGTTGTAGCACCACGTGCGCATCTGCGGGTCCGTCTTGGGCTGGCGGGTCAGCATGCGCAAAGCGCCGCTGGTCCCGATGGTCCCGCTGAGCTGGCCCGGTTCGACGGCGCCGATGCCGACGTTGACCAGGACACCGTCAGTAGCGCCGATGACGACGGGAAGATCTGCTGGAAGATGCAGGGCTTTCGCCGCTTTATCACACAGTCCCTGGCTGTACGTCGTCGATACGACTGGCGGCAGCTGGTCCTTGGTGATACCGGCATAGGCCAGGATTTCATCGTCCCAGTCCAGAATCTGTTCGTTGTACATGCCGCTCGTGCTGGCAGCGGACTTGTCGATGACCCATTGACCGGTCAAATGATAGAATAAATAATCCTTTAGCGATCCGACATAGCGCATCTGGCGGAAGAGTTCCGGCTGATTCTGGCGCAGCCAGATGATTTTGGCCAGGGGATAGCAGGCGTGGATGGGGCAGCCCGTCCGTTCATAGAAAGAGCGGCACAAGGCTTCGTCTTTCTTCATCTCCCGGACAATGGCCGCACTGCGGCTGTCTGCCCAGGTCTGCATGTCCATGAGGGGCTCTTTGCCTTCGTCGAGGCCGGCGAAACTGTGCATGACCGTACTCAAGGCAATGCCGGCCAGCTCTTTGTTCTTATAACGCAGCTGAGCCGCCGTCTTGCCGATGACTTCCTGGACAGCTTCGAGGATCTGGAGCGGGCTTTCTTCGGCCCAGTCCGGATGAGGTGTCAACAGCGGATAAAAGGCTTCCGACGAGCAGACGTTGGTCCCGTCTTCCGTATAAGCAATGGCCCGGACCCCGGTCGTACCGACGTCGACGCCGATCCATACTTCCTGGTTCGCCGAATCCATAGGCGTAATGATATTCATGAGTCATACTCCCTTTCACGTAGCTTGGTAAGGAATCTTTTCGATGACTTTATGATACCATTCCCGTTGACTAAATGCAATAAAAATATCATTTTAAATTTTATATTTTGATATTTTTATATCATAGAAACAGAGTGCCCTATGCGTCTGGGGAAAAACCAGCCGTTAGCAGTTAGCGGCTGATTTTGCGAACCACAGCCTGCGGCCAGGACTTCAGCCTCGTCTCCCATACGAGCTGAGGGTATCCCGAAGCAATGTATCTCCTTGGAGTCTGTCGCCGCGCAGCGGCATCTGAGTCCAAGGCGACCTGCGAACTGCGAACGGCGGCCTGCGTATTTGCTTTTTTGCCCTTTCTGTGCTATAGTATTTTTGCAAGAATGATAGTTTTCTATCATCTCTATATGTAATCATGATATTTACAGGAGGGATTCCCATGAAAGTTATCTTGTTGAATGGCAGCCGCCGTGAAAAAGGCTGCACGTATACGGCTTTATCCGTCGTCGCCGACACGCTCAAAGAAAACGGTATCGACGCTGAAATCGTCCACGCCGTTCCCGACGATGCTACCGTCGACGCTGTCGCTGAAAAAATGAAAGCTGCTGACGGCCTGGTCATCGGCTCGCCGGTATACTGGGCTTCGCCGTCTGGTGAAATCATCTCCTTCATGGATAAACTGGCTGGCAAAGCCGGCGCTGCCCTGACTCATAAAGTCGGCGCCACCGTCGCTTCGGCCCGCCGTGCCGGCACAACGGCAACGCTGGACGTCCTCAATAAATACTTGGCTTATCACCAGATGGTCAGCGTCGCATCCAACTACTGGCCCATGGTCCACGGCAACACGCCGGAAGAAGTCAAGAAAGACGAAGAAGGCTTGCAGATTATGCGGACCCTCGGCCGCAACATGGCCTGGATCCTGAAATGCATCGAAGCCGGCAAAAAAGCAGGCATCGAAGCCCCGGCCACAGAAGCCAAAATCATGACCAACTTCATCCGCTAAGGGCTCGTGACCCACTGGCTCTCCTCATAGGAGAGCTGTCAGCGAAGCTGACTGAGAGGTTGCTTTTCATAGTTGTTAGCATGGAGTTACTAAAAACTACAAATTGCAAACTTCAAACTCGAAAAAGAGGCTGTCACACGAAGACGGCCTCTTTTTCATTCAGAATTTTGTTGTATTTACTACAGCTTTTTCCCGTTATAATGGTATAATAAGAAGCGTACAACTTTGAAAGGGAGTTCCTCTTATGTATCCTATCAATCTCGATCTCAACGGCCAGGCCTGTCTGATTCTCGGCGGCGGCAGCGTCGCCGAGCGCAAGGTCTGCCGCCTGTTGGCTGAAGGGGCTGCCGTGACGGTCATCGCCCCGGCTCTGACCCGGCCGTTACAGGAACTGGCCGAAAGCCACAGCCTGACCTGGCATCCGCGGACCTACCAGACCGGCGATGAGTCACCCTTCTTTCTCATCATCTGCGCCACTGACGACGAAGCCGTCAGTCACGCCGTCGCAGCCGCTGCCAAAGCCCAGGGGAAACTGCTCAACGTCTGTGACGTCCCGGACCTCTGTAACTTCACCCTGCCGTCCATCGTCCGCCAGGGCGACCTGCAACTCACCATTTCCACCAACGGCAAGGCACCGGCCTTTTCACGCTGGCTCCGGAAGCGGCTGGAACAGCACTTCGACGAACGCTATGGCCGCTGGCTCGCTGAATTAGCGGCTGTCCGCCGCCAAGGGCAGTCCGTCCTCCCGACCAGCCGGGACCGCCAGGCCTTCTGGCGCCAGGCCCTGACGGACGACGTCATGGCCCTGGTAGACAACAACGAAATCGACGCAGCCAGTGCCCTGCTCCGGGACCGGCTGGCCGCCTGGGAAAGGAAAAACCATGAAACGTAATCTGACCATCGGTACGCGACGCAGCCAGCTGGCCCTGTGGCAGGCCAACTACGTCGCCGACGCCCTGCGCCGTCACGACCCGGAGCTATCCGTCCAGCTCCAGCACATCGTCACGCAGGGCGATAAAATCCTAGACGTCCCCTTGGCCCGCATCGGCAGCAAGGGGCTGTTTACGACGGAACTAGAACGGCGTCTCCTGGATGGCACCATTGACCTGGCCGTCCACAGCTTGAAAGACCTGCCGGCAGACGTCCCGGACGGGCTCTGCCTGGCCGCCATCACGGCCCGCCACCACGTCCACGACGCCTTCGTATCCAATACGTATGCCACCCTGGAGTCCCTACCAGCCGGCGCCTGCATCGGCACATCGAGCCTGCGCCGCAAGGCCCAGCTTCTCCACACCCGGCCGGACCTGGTCGTCGCAGACCTCAGAGGTAATGTCGACACGCGCCTGAAAAAACTCGATGACGGCCAATACGACGCCATCATCCTGGCCGAAGCCGGCCTGCAGCGCCTGGGCCGGGCCGATCGCATCTGCCAGCTCCTGCCGGTCACGACGATGATTCCCGCCGTCGGCCAGGGGGCCCTGGCCATCGAGACCCGGGCTGACGATGACGAATTGAAACAGGCTTTGTCCTTTCTCAACGATGAGGATACAGCTGCTGCGACAACGGCCGAACGGTCCTTCCTGGCCGCCATCAACGGCAGCTGCCAGGTCCCGGTCGGCGTCTACGGCACCGTCCAGGACGGGACGCTGACCTTGCAGAGCATCATCGCCGCCCCCGATGGCAGCCAGGTCTGCCGCACGACGACACAAGGCCCCGTCGCCGACAGCACTGCCATCGGCAAGGAAGCGGCCTGTACGCTCCTCGATGACGGCGGCCGCCGCATCCTCACCGATTTAGGCATTACGCCGACTTACTAAGGAGGTTCTTATGAACGGTATCGTTTATCTCACCGGCGCCGGTCCCGGCGACTACCGCCTGCTCACCCTGCGGGGCCAGGAAGTCCTGGGCCGGGCCGACGTCGTCATCTACGACTACTTGGCCGACCCGCGCCTTTTAGAATTCGCCCCGCCAAAAGCAGAAAAAATATATGTCGGCAAAAAAGCCGCCGACCATACCTTATCGCAGGATAAAATCATCGACCTGCTCATTGCCAAAGCCAAAGAAGGCCAGACCGTCGTCCGCCTCAAAGGCGGCGACCCCTTCGTCTTCGGCCGCGGCGGTGAAGAAAGCCGGGCCCTTCACGACGCCGGCATCCCCTTTGAAATCATCCCAGGCGTCACGTCGGCCATCGGCGCCCCGGCCTATGCCGGCATCCCCGTCACCGATCGGACGGCAGCTTCGTCCTTTGCCGTCGTCACGGGCCACGAAGACCCGACCAAGGGCCATTCTTCGATTCACTGGGACAAGCTGGCGACGGCCGTAGATACCCTGATTTTCCTCATGGGCGTCCACAACCTGCCGTCCATTACCAAACAGCTCATCACCTATGGCCGGCCGGCATCCACACCGGCCGCCCTGGTCCGCTGGGGCACCAAGGCTGACCAGGAAACACTGATAGCCACGGTCGGCGACATCGCCGAAAAAGCGGCAGCCTGTCACTTCCAGGCACCGGCTGTCTTCATTGTCGGCGACGTCGTCGCCCTGCGGCCGTCCATGCAGTGGTTCGATACGAAGCCCCTCTTCGGCTTGACCATCGCCGTCACCCGGACCCATGCCCAGGCACCGGCCCTGACACACCGCCTGGAAGAACTGGGCGCCCGCTGCCTGGAAGTACCGACCATCCGCATCACACCGCCGACCGACGATTATCAGGCCCTGGATGCAGCCATAAACCGACTGGAAAGCTATGACTGGGTCATCTTCACCAGTACCAACGGCGTCGATGCCTTTTTCCGCCGCCTCCAGCACCACGACCGCGACAGCCGGGCCCTGGGCCGGGCCAAACTGGCCGCCATCGGCAGCGCTACGGCTGAGGCCCTGACCCGGTACGGCCTTCGCGCTGACGTCGTCCCCGACGCCTACTGTGCTGAAGACCTGGCGGCCGCCCTGGAAGCCCATCTTTCCGGGAAAGAACGCATCCTCATCCCGCGGGCCAAAGAAGCCCGGTCCGTTCTGCCCGACACCCTGCGCCGCTGGGGTGCCGTCGTCGACATCTGCCAGGCTTACTGCACCGTTGCGGCCAGCGAAAACAGCGAAGTCCTGACAGACCTCCTGAACCGCCAGGCCATCGACGTCGTGACCTTCACCAGTTCGTCCGCCGTCCATAACTTCCTGGCCCTGAATCAGGCACCGGCCGCCGTCCTCGACGACATCACCTTTGCCTGCATTGGTCCCATCACGGCCCGTACCTGCCAGGAAGCGGGCCTGAAAAAAATAATCACAGCCCAGACCTACACCACAGCCGGTCTGGCTGAATGCATTACAGATTGGAGAATCCAGAAGTCATGAAATTGAATACCTTACGCCCCCGCCGCCTGCGCCTTTCTGCTCCCCTGCGCGCTATGGTCCGGGAAAACCATGTATGTCTCAACGATTTGATTTATCCTATCTTCGTCGTCCCCGGCACAAATGTCAAAGAAGAAATCCCCAGCATGCCCGGCTGTTATCACCTGTCCGTAGACAACGCCGTCCGCCTGGCCGAAGACATCTATGCCCTGGGACTGCGGGCTATCGAAGTCTTTGGCCTGCCGGCTTATAAAGACGAAATCGGTTCCAGCGCCTGGGACCCGCAGAGCCCGGTCCAGTGCGCCATCCGCGCCATCAAGAAGGCCCTGCCGGACATGGTCATCGTCGGCGACGTCTGCCTCTGCCAGTACACTGATCACGGCCACTGCGGCCAGGTCAAAGACCACTACGTCGATAACGATGCGACGCTGAAACTGCTCAACAAAGTCGCTGTCAGCCAGGCCGAAGCCGGTGCCGATATCGTCGCCCCGTCGGATATGATGGACGGCCGCATCGCCTCCATCCGCCAGGCCCTGGATGAAGAAGGCTTCATCAATACAATCATCATGTCTTATGCCGCCAAATACGCGTCCGGTTTCTACGGTCCCTTCCGCGATGCCGCCGATTCGGCACCGCACTTCGGCGACCGCCGCCAGTACCAGATGGACCCGGCCAATGGCCGCGAAGCCATGAAGGAAATCGACCTCGACCTGGAAGAAGGCGCCGACATCATCATGGTCAAACCGGCCCTTTCCTACCTGGATATCGTCTATCAGGCCTGCCAGCGCTGCCAGCGCCCCATTGCGACCTATAACGTCAGCGGCGAATACGCCATGGTCAAAGCCGCAGCCCGCAACGGCTGGATTGACGAAAAACGCATCGTCATGGAAGAACTGACCAGCATGAAACGCGCCGGCGCCGACATCATCATCACCTACCACGCCGTCGACGTCGCCAAGTGGCTGAAAAACGGCGAAGTCGAGGCATAACGATGGACCTCGTCATCCTCGGCCTCAACCATAAGACCGTCCCCGTCGCCATCCGGGAACACTTCACCATGACACCCGACGCCATCCACGACGCCCTGCAGCATCTCGACGATTACGGCGGCCTGCGCGAAGCCGTTATCCTGTCGACGTGCAACCGCGCCGAAGTCTATGCTGTCGTTGACGACGTGCGCGATAATGAACAGGCCCTGCGCGACTTCTTCCTCGACGCAGCCGGCCGCCCGGCTTATGAGCCGTCCTATTTCTACAGCTATACGGGAAAAGCCTGCATTCACCACTTGTTCAACGTCGCTGCCAGCCTGGACTCGCTGGTCCTCGGCGAAGGCCAGATCCTCAGCCAGGTCAAACAGGCCTACGTCATGGCCCACGAAAACGGCGCGACCAGTGCCATCCTGAACATGCTCTTCCAGCAGGCCATCGCCACGGGCAAACGGGTCCGGACGGAGACGCACATCGCCTACAACGCCGTATCCGTCAGCTATACGGCCGTCCAGATGGCCGAAAAACAGCTCGGCTCCCTGTCTGGCCGGAATCTCCTGCTCTACGGCGCCGGCCAGATGGCCCGACTGACGGCGCAGAATTTCTTAGGCAAAGGCGCCGGGAAACTGTACATCGTCAACCGCCATCTGGAACGGGCCCAGGAACTGGCTGCCGACGTCGGCGGACAGGCCGTCCATTATAAAGAAGTCCAGTCCGTCGTCTCCGACGTCGACATCATCATCGCCTCGACGGGGGCACCGCACTACGTCATCACCGTCCCCCGGCTGCAGCGCTTCCAGGAACTGCGCCAGGGCCGGCCCCTGCTGCTCATCGACATCGCCGTACCGCGCGACGTCGACCCGGCCGTGACCGGTCTGCCCGGCGTCACCTTATACAACATCGACGACCTCCAGGAAGTCGTCCACGACAACGAAGCCACGCGCCAGCGCGAAGCCGTAGCCGCCAGCTATATCGTCGACGAAGCCGTGAACACCATGATTGAACGCTATCAATACCTGTCGGTCCGCCCCGTCGTCCTCAGCCTGTCCCAGCAGGCCGAACGGACACGGCGCCATTTCGTCAAACGGGCCCGCAACAAGCTGCCCGAGCTGACCGACGACCAGTTCCGCGTCGTCGAGAACTTATCCCATATCCTGGTCCGCAAAATCCTGCGCGCTCCCCTGCGCCGCACGGTCGAAGCGGCCAACACGCCCGACGAAGACCGGGTCGTCCGCGAACTGCGGAATGTATTCAATTTAGACATCAAAGAATGAGGAGGCCTTTCCATGCTCCATTTAGAAAAATCCGCTGCCGCTTTTGAAGAAGCGCAGACCCTCATGCCGGGCGGCGTCAACAGTCCGGTCCGTTCCTATAACCGCATCGGCTGCCCGCCGCCGTTCATCGCCTGGGCCAAGGGAAGCACCATCTGCGACATCGACGGCAACCAGTACATCGACTACGTCGGTTCCTGGGGTCCCATGATCGTCGGCCACGCCCATCCCCGCGTCGTCAAGGCCCTGCAGGAAGCGGCCACCCGCGGCACGAGCTATGGTGCGCCGACGCTGATTGAATCGCAGCTGGCCCAGTTGGTCAAAAAAATCTATCCGTCCATCGAAAAACTGCGCATGGTCAACTCCGGTACGGAAGCAACCATGAGCGCCATCCGCGTCGCCCGGGGCTATACGGGCCGCGATAAAATCGTGAAATTCATCGGCTGCTATCACGGCCACGGCGACAGCCTGCTGGTCAAGGCCGGTTCCGGCGCCGCTACCTTCGGTCAGCCTGACAGCCCGGGCGTCACAGCCGGCACGGCCAAAGACACGCTGACCGTTGCCTATAACGACGCCGATGCCTTCCGGGAACTCATGAATCGCTGCGGTGACGACATTGCCGCCGTCATCGTCGAACCCATTGCCGGCAACATGGGCCTGGTCCTGCCCGAAGACGGCTACTTACAGCTCCTGCGCGACGAAACGAAGAAACACGGCACGGTCCTCATCTTCGACGAAGTCATGTGCGGCTTCCGCACGGCCCTGCACGGCGCCCAGAGCATCTATCACATCGTCCCGGACATGACGACCTTGGGCAAGATCATCGGCGGCGGCCTGCCCGTCGCTGCCTACGGCGGCCGCAAGGACATCATGGACTGCGTCTCGCCGGCCGGTCCGGTCTACCAGGCCGGTACCCTCAGCGGCAATCCCCTGGCCATGGCAGCCGGGCTGGAAACACTGCGCATCATCACGGAAGACCCGGATTACGTCGAAAAAGCCTGCGCCAAAACGAAAATCCTGACAGACGGCCTCAAAGCCGCTGCTGACGAAGCCGGTGCTGCCGTCCAGGTCCATCGGGCCGGCACCATGTTCAGCGTCTTCTTCAGCACCGTCCCGGTCACCAACTACGCCACATCCGAAGCCAGTGACCAGGAAGCCTTCCGGCGCTACTTCCTGTCCATGCTGGAACAAGGCATCTACCTGGCACCGTCCCAGTTCGAAACGAACTTCGTCTCCGGCGCCCACAGCGACGAAGACATCGAAAAAACCATAAACGCCGCCCGTACAGCCTTCAAAACAGCGGTTCATAGCTAATGGTTCGTGGCTCGTAGGGGCCGTCCTGGTAAGGCGGCCCGCTTGTGGGAATCCCGTAAAAGCGGCCCGTTTGGAATTTGGATGATTCTCCTGGCAAGCTGATTAGGAAAATCGTGCATATGTTGAAGCGGGCTCGCCACGTGCGAGCCCCTACAACTAAAATATCTCGTGGTTCAGGATTTGTAGGGGCGACCCGTGGGGCGCCGCTTACGACCGCTTATGGGAATCCCACAAAACCCGTACATACCAAAAGAGCTGACGCATGAAAACATTTTATCTTCATGCGTCAGCTCTTTTTTCACTGTAGGGGTCGCCACGTGGGCGACCCGTTTGGAATTTGTACGATTCTCCTAGCAAGCTGATTAGGAAAATCATACATATGCGGAAGCGGGCCGCCCTCTGGGACGGCCCCTACTGTGGCTTGCGGCCTGCGAACTGCGACCCGCGGCCTGCGTGCGCCCCACATGGGCGCACCTCCTACAATATCTTCGACAGGAACAGTTTCGTCCGTTCTTCTTTCGGATGGAAGAAGATGTCGTCCGGTTTCCCTTGTTCCAGGATTTTCCCTTCGTCGATGAAGAGGACGCGGTCGGCGACTTCCCGGGCAAAACCCATTTCATGGGTGACGATGGCCATGGACATGCCGTCTTTGGCCAAATCTTTGATGACATCCAGTACTTCGCGGACCATTTCCGGGTCCAGTGCCGATGTCGGTTCATCGAAGAGCATGAACTTCGGTTTCATGGCCAGTGCGCGGGCAATAGCCACACGCTGCTGCTGGCCGCCGGACAAGGTTTCCGGATAGGCGTCTTTCTTATCGGCCAGGCCGACTTTTTCCAAGAGCTGGATAGCCGTCTTCGTCGCTTCATCCTTGCTTTCACCGCGGGTCTTCATGGGCGACAAGATGATGTTCTGCAAGACCGTCATGTGCGGGAAGAGATTGAAGCGCTGGAAAACCATGCCGACTTCCTTGCGGATATTGTTGATGCTCTTGGCATCGCTCATGCTGATGCCGTCGACGATGATTTCCCCAGCCGTCGGCTGTTCCAGGTAGTTGATGCAGCGCAGAATCGTACTCTTGCCGGAACCGGACGGGCCGATGATGACGACGACTTCTTTATCTTGAATGGTCAAGTCGATGCCCTTCAGGACTTCGTGCTTGCCAAAACTTTTTTTCAAACCTTTAATTTCTATCATCCGTTGCGAACCTCCGTTCCAAATAGCTTACGAGACGGGCAATGGTCAAAGTCATGACCAGGTAAATAGCAGCGACAGTCAGCCAGATTTCAAAAGAACCATAAGTCTTGGCGATGATGAGCTGGCCGCGGCGGGTCAATTCTTCAAAACCGATGACCGAAACCAGGGACGTTTCCTTGGTCATGGAAATGAATTCGTTGCCCAACGGCGGGATAACGTGTTTGAAAGCCTGGGGCAGGATGACATAGCGCATGGTCTGCATCCACGACAAGCCCAGGGAGCGGCCGGCTTCCATCTGTCCTTTATCGACGGACTGGATCCCGGCGCGGAAGATTTCCGAAACATAAGCGCCACTGTTGATCGAGCAGGCAGCGACGGCAGCAACGAAGGGGTTGATGCGTTCGCCAATGACCATCGGCAGGGCAAAATAAATCAGGAAGATCTGGACCAGCATAGGTGTACCACGGATGATATTGACGTAGCAGACGGCAATGACCTGTAAAATCTTGACGCCCGACAAGCGGCACACACTGGTAATCAGGCCGAAAATGAAACCCAGGCCGACAGCGATTGCCGTGATTTCAATAGTGACACCGGCACCTGCCAACAACAGGGGCAATGAGTTCCAAATCAGACTAAAATCAAACGACATGATAACACTCCTCTAAATGACACTCTATAACATATGATAATATATACGCTACTCTATTATACGTGCAT
>CABQJB010000012.1 GCA_902464195.1 uncultured Megasphaera sp. | reverse complement strand
GGGTCAGGGGCTAGGGGTTAGTGGCTCGTGGCTCGTGGCTTGTGGCTCGTGGCTGGCTGCTGACCGCTAGCCGCTCGGCCCTTACTCAATATGGTATCTATTCCGGAAATACTTCCGGACTTCTCCCTGGATGTACAGGGAGCCGACGATGCAGAGGACCTGGTCCGGTTTGACGGCGGCCAGGGCCTTGTCCAGGCCTTCGGCGATGCTGCCGGCCCAGTCGGCTTTACACGGCAGGATGGCGGCCATGGCCTTGGGATCGGCCGAGCGCGGCGTCGGTGCCGGTGCGCAGACGACGTAATCGTCGTCGTGGAAGAGTTCCTGCACCATCTGGCTGTAATCTTTGTCGGCCAGGACGGAGAAGAGGAAGACCCGTTTCCGCGAAGCGAAGACGTCTTCGTAAGTCTTGCAGAAGGTATCGATGCCAGCCGGATTATGGGCGCCGTCGAGGACAACGTCGATGTCCCCGGCCTTGAAGACCTGGAAGCGGCCGGGCCACTGGACGTGGCGGATGCCGTTTTCCAGGACCGTCCGGGTCAGTTTCTTTTCATGGCGGGCCAGGATGAGCAAGGTCATGATGGCAGCAGCACAATTCGTCCGCTGGTGTTTGCCCAAAAGGGGCAGGACCGTTGTAATAGCAAAGCCATATTTCTCCCGGACCGTCACCATCTGGCCGGCTTGCGGGTCTTCCGGCCCGGCGTTGCCGACGACATCGAAACTGTGGTCCAGGGCGTAGAGGCGGCTGTGCTTTTCATAGGCCTTGCGGGCGATGACCTGCAGGGCCGGTCCATCAGCCGTCGTGACGACAGGTACGCCTTCCTTGATGATGCCCGCTTTCTGCTCGGCAATGGCTTCAAGCGTATTGCCGCAGTATTTCATATGGTCCATGGCGACGTTGGTAATGACCGAAACGACGGGAACGATGACGTTCGTCGAATCGAGGAGGCCGCCCAGGCCCACTTCAATGACGGCATAATCGACGCCGATATAATCGAAGTACCAGAAAGCGGCAGCCGTAATCATTTCAAATTCCGTCGGCCCTTCCCCGCCGTCAGCGACCATAGCCGTCACGGCGTCTTTGACGACGGATACGGCTTTGGCGAAGTCGTCGCGGGAAATATCATGATTGTCGATATGAATCCGTTCCGTATAGTCTTCCAGATGGGGCGACGTATAGCGGCCCGTCCGGAATCCCGCTTCGGTCAGGACTGAGGCAATCATGGCCGTCACCGAACCCTTGCCGTTGGTCCCGGTGACGTGGATGGTCTTATAGTTGTTCTGGGGATTGCCCAGCCGTTCCAGTAAGGCCTGGATACGGCCGAGCCCCAGCTGGATGCCAAAGACATTGGCGGATTCCAGATAGTCGATTGCTTGTTCGTAGGTCATAGCTGCCCCTTAGAGTTTGGCCAAATCTTCCATGCGCTTGGTCAAAGCGGCCATCTTTTCCTGGTAGTCGGCGAGCTTGCTCTTTTCTTTTTCGACGACCGCTGCCGGTGCTTTCGAGAGGAAGCCCTGGTTGGACAGCTTCTTGTCGAGGCGGGCGATTTCCTTCTGGAGTTTTTCCTGTTCCTTCTGGACGCGGGCCGTTTCTTTTTCGACGTCGATGAGGTCTTTGAGCTGTAAATAAACTTCGATGCCCGGAACGACGGCGACGACAGCATTTTCCGGTTTGGCATCGCCAGCACCGAGGAGGGTTACTTTATCAGCAAAGGCCAGCGTATGGAAGTAATCTTCGTAAGTCTTCAGGGTCTGAGCCATGTCTTCCGTAGCCGGAGCCAGGATGACCGGAGCCTTCTTGCCCATGGGGACGTTCGATTCGGCGCGGAGGTTACGGATGCCCTTGATAGCTTCCATCATGGTATTCATGGTAGCGGCATCGGCCGGGAAATTCCATTTATCCTGCGTCTTCGGCCAGGGAGCGACGATGATGCTTTCGCCTTCGTGAGGCAGGTGCTGCCAGAGGTGTTCCGTAACGAAGGGCATGAAGGGATGGAGCATTTCCAGGGTGTGCGTCAGGACATAGACCAGGACATACTGGACGGTGTGCTTGTCCCGTTCGCTTTCGGCCTGGTAAAGGCGTTTCTTGGCCAGTTCGATGTACCAGTCGCAGTAGGAGTTCCAGATGAAGTTGTAGACGGCGTCGGCAGCATCACCGAGTTCAAATTTATCCAGGTCTTCCGTGACTTTGGCGACGGTTTCATTGAAGGATGTGAGGATCCAGCGGTCAGCCAGGGTCAGGTCTTCGTCTTCAGGGACGAAGGTTTCGTCGAAATCACCGAGGTTCATGATGACGAATTTAGAAGCATTCCAAATCTTGTTGGCAAAGTTGCGGTTCGCTTCGACGCGTTCCATGTAGAAGCGCATATCGTTGCCCGGCGTATTGCCTGTGACCAGGGTGAAACGCAGAGCATCGGCGCCGTACTGTTCGCAGACACCGAGGGGATCGATGCCGTTACCCAGGGATTTACTCATCTTGCGGCCCTGGCTGTCGCGGACCAGGCCGTGGATGAAGACGTTCTTGAAGGGGATGTCCTTCATGAATTCGCAGGTCATGAACATCATGCGGGCAACCCAGAAGAAGATGATGTCATAGCCCGTGACCAGGACGCTGGTCGGGAAGAACTGCTGGATATCCGGCGTCTTATCGGGCCAGCCCATGGTCGAGAACGGCCAGAGAGCCGAGCTGAACCACGTATCGAGGACGTCCGGGTCGCGGTGGATGTGTTTGCTGTGGCAGTGCTGACATTCGGTGATGTCTTCCCGGCTGACGGAAGACTTGCCGCAGTCATCGCAGTACCAGACAGGGATCTGATGGCCCCACCAGAGCTGACGGCTGATGCACCAGTCGTGGACGTCTTCCAGCCAGTG
Organism: uncultured Megasphaera sp.; assembly: GCA_902464195.1. Lineage (GTDB taxonomy): Bacteria > Bacillota > Negativicutes > Veillonellales > Megasphaeraceae > Megasphaera. Next base: position 19,383 of record CABQJB010000012.1, on the reverse strand, counting down.
GTTATAGGTCTTGACGAAACGGTCGGGGATGAACTTCGTCTTGCCATCTTCGACGGCCTTGAGGGCGGCTTCGGTCAGGGGTTTCATCTTGACGAACCACTGCTTGGTGACGAACGGTTCGACTGTCGTCTTACAGCGCGAGCAATGGCCGACAGCGTGGGTCAGTTCTTCAATGTGATCCAGGAGGCCCAATTCTTTCAAGTCGGCGACGACAGCTTTGCGGCAGTCTTCCCGGGTCATACCGTTGTATTTGGCACCGGCTTTTTCGTTCATCGTGCCGTCGAGGTTCATGATCATGATGGATTCCAGGTTGTGGCGCTGGCCCATTTCAAAGTCGTTCGGGTCGTGAGCCGGCGTAATCTTGACGGCGCCCGTACCAAAGCCGATATCGACGTAGTCGTCGGCGATGACTTCGACTTCGCGGTCGACGAGGGGGACGACGACTTTCTTGCCGATGTATTTCTTCATGCGGTCATCGTTGGGGTTGACGGCGACAGCCGTATCGCCCATGATGGTTTCCGGACGGGTCGTGGCAATCATGATGTAGTCATCTTCGCCGACGACGGGGTATTTGATGTACCAGAGATGGCCCTGGACGTCGGAATGGTCGACTTCGATGTCCGACAGGGCCGTGTGGCAGTGCGGGCACCAGTTAGTGATACGCTGGCCCTGATAGATGAGGCCTTTTTCGTAGAGCGTGACGAAGACTTCGCGGACGGCACGGGCGCAGGTATCGTCCATGGTGAAGCGTTTGCGGCTCCAGTCGCAGGAAGAACCGAGGCGGCGGACCTGTTTTTCGATGCGGCTGCCGTACTGTTCCTTCCAGGCCCAGACGCGCTTCAGGAATTCTTCACGGCCGATGTCATAGCGGCTCTTGCCTTCTTCTTTGGCCAGCTGCTGTTCGACTTTGACCTGGGTTGCGATGCCGGCATGGTCTGTGCCGGGAATCCAGGCAACGTTATAGCCTTCCATGCGCTTGAAGCGGACGAGGATATCCTGCAGGGTATTGTCCAGGGCATGGCCCATGTGGAGCTGACCCGTGACGTTCGGCGGCGGCATGACGATGCTGAACGGTTCTTTGCTCGAATCCGGATCCTGATGGAAATAGCCATTCTTTTCCCAAAAATCATACCAGGACATTTCAATGTCGTTCGGTGCGTAAGCGCCTAACTGTTCCTTATTCCATTTCATCTGTATTCCCTCCAAAACAAAAAAAGAGCATTCCCTCGCCTAAGGGTATTCCTTAGGACGAAAGAATGCTGTATCTTCCGCGGTACCACCTAATTTGCCGCTTGCGCGACCGCTTCATGGCACAGGTAACGTCTGCTGCACGGACAGGCCTTTCCTCCTGCCAGCTCCCGGGTGACGCGCCCTACCCTCTTTGGATGCCCTCGCATCATATCCGGCATCTCGCTGACAAAAAGAAATAAGGCTTCTTCCGCTCATCGCTTTTATGTGATAAATATTGTAGCAAGTTTACTTAGGCCTGTCAAGGTACTCCGCGTAAAATCAATAGACGCCCTGTTTGAAGAGGGTCATCATTTCCATGGTCAGGCTGGCCTTTTCCGTATCTTCCGGGATGTCCTTGCGGTCAATCCAGCCGGCCGTAGCCAGTTCGCCGTGGTCGACTTTCAACGTATCGTCGCCATCGAGGTCGCAGAAGAAGCCAAAGAGCAGCGTATCCGTGAAGCACCAGGGCTGGCTCTTATAGAACTGCAGATTCTTGACGCGGATGCCCACTTCTTCCATGACTTCCCGGTGAACCGTCTCTTCGATGGTCTCGCCGACTTCGGCAAAGCCAGCGAGCAAGGCGATATTCTTATATTCCCGTCCAGCATATTTCGAGACCAGAAGTTTGTCGCCGTGACGGACGGCGACGATGACGGCCGGACAGATGCGTGGATAAATCATGGTGTGGCAGTGATCGCAGTGTACCATGCGTTCGCTCTCGCTGTGCAGCATGGGACGGCCGCAATGGCCGCAGTAGATGTGGTTGCTGTACCAGTTATGCAGGGACAGACCGGCGATACCGGCAAAGGCCAGGTAGCGCGGTCGGGCAGCGCGCATGAAATTGATGGACACATACGTAAAGCCGTCCCGTTCCGGCAGGGCTTCTTTGGCCAGGTAGAATTGGGCCTGGTCTTCGGAAAAGAGCCAGCGGAACTGGTCTTCCCCTGATTCTGCATAGTCGGCATAGCGGGGATAGACAAATTCTTTGTCCCCTGTCAGCCGGACCAGGACCTTGCGGCCCTGATAAGACAGAAGAATACCATCCTGCACCAGTGGCACAGGGTGGTATTCGACATGGTACGTGTGATTTCCAATGTCTTGTATCATTCGACGAGTTTCGCTCCTTCATTGCTGCATTTCAGGATATGCCCCGTAGCGGCAATGCCGTGATCGTTGAAGCAGTTGATCATGGCATCCATGATCTGTACTTCCTGATCCGTCGCAAAGGCGATGAGCGTCGAACCGGAACCGCTGATGGTAGCGCCCAGGGCACCGGCTGCGACGGCCTTCTTGAGGACCAGGTCACCGCTGGGGATGAGGCGCAGGCGGTAGGGCACGTGCAGTTTATCCTGCAGGCCATAGGCGATGCGGTCGTACTGCTTGGTAAACAGCGAAGATACGAGGAAGCTGACGCGGCTGACGTTGAAGACGGCGCTCTGGTAGTCGATGGTCTTAGGCAGGGCCTTACGGGCTTCTTCCGTTGAGACTTCGATTTCCGGGCTGACCGTAATGAAAGACAGGTCATCATCGATGGGGATGGAATTGGTCAGGGTCTTACCATCGACCATGATGGAAACGGACAAGCCGCCGTAAATGGCAGGAGCCACGTTATCGGGATGGCCTTCGAGGACGGTCGCCATGGTCAGCATATCTTCGCGGGTCATCTTATTGCCCGTCAGGGCATTGCCGATGAGGATGCCGCCGACGAGGGCTGCCGAACTGCTGCCCAGGCCGCGTGCCGGCGGGATGGCATTGACCAGCCGCAGCGTGCCGCCCTTGGGCAGGGGCTGGCGGTTCTTGATGGCCACGGCCTTCATGGCCTGACCGACCATATTGGCATCGAAATCGCGGGGCAGGGAGTTGGCTCCCAGGCCTTCGATTTCGACAGTGATCGTGTCTTTATCCGGTTCTTCCGTAAAATAAATGTCATTGTACAAAGTCAGGGCAATCCCGACAGCATCAAAGCCGGAGCCGACGTTAGCCGACGTGGCCGGGATCTGTGCGTGCAGCGTTTTTGTCATTTCTTACACCTCGATTACACGAATGGCATTCGCAATCTTGCGAACGCACGACAAGCCTTCGATTTTCTGGAGCGAAGCCTGGACCAGGCCCGCTGCCGATTTATCGATGAGGATGACGATTTCAGCGATTTCTGTCGTTTCATCTTTCTGAATGAGGGAGCGGATACTGATATTGTTTTCTGCCAGGACCTTGGAAACGGCTGCCAAGACGCCAGGCGCATTGTTGACGATCATGCGGATGTAGTAAGGCGAGCAGATATCGGCCTGCGGTTTGAGCTTGGCTTCATGCCATACGTAGTCCCGCTTACCCGTCATCTTCAGGTTGCGGTGAAGGATGACGTTCATGACGTCGCTGACAACGGCACTGGCTGTCGGCAAAGAGCCGGCACCCTGACCGTAGAACATGACGTCGCCGACGCAGTTGCCGCGGACGCAGACGGCATTGTAAGCACCGTCGACGTTGGCCAGCGGATGACCTTTGCGGATAAAGGACGGATGGACGTTGAGGGAAATGCCGTCTTCATCCTGGCGGGCAATGGCCAGGAGCTTGATGACATAGCCCATTTCCGTGGCGTGTTCAATATCTTCTTTAGTAATGTTTTCAATGCCTTCGACATGGACGTCGTTGAAGGTCACAGCCGAATGGAAGCCCAGCGTTGCCAGGATGGCGATCTTACGGGCTGCATCGTAGCCGCTGACGTCGTTCGTCGGGTCGGCTTCGGCATAGCCCTTTTCCTGGGCTTCTTTGAGGACGTCTTCATACGACGAGCCGTGGGCGGTCATGTTGGATAAGATGAAGTTCGTCGTGCCGTTCATGATGCCGATGATTTCTTCGATACGGTTGCTGTTGAGCGACGAATACATCGGGCGCACGATGGGGATGCCGCCGGCGACGCTGGCTTCGAACTGGAAGTCCACGTTGTGCTGCTGCGATAATTTCAGCAGCGGGATACCGTAGTCGGCGATGAGGTCCTTATTGGCACTGATGACGCTCTTGCCGCGCAGGAAGCACTGTTCGATGCAGTCCTTGGCAAAATCGGCGCTGCCCATGACTTCGACGACGATGTCGATTTCATCGTCGTTGATGATATCGTTGAAATCCGTCGTGAGCTGGATGGAATCCGGTAAGTCTTCCATCTTTTCATACTTATTCAAATCGCGGATGAGGACCCGCTTGATGTTGATTTTCGTATCGAGCTGTTCTTCAATGAGCGGACCGTTCATGGCCAGTAAGTCGACAACCCCTTTACCGACCGTACCGCAGCCTAACAAGGCAATGGAAACATTTTTCATGAGCCTACTCCCCCTTTTTATCTTACGCTTGTCCGATGATATTGACTTTGCTGACACCGGACAGCTTTTCCAATGTTTTGATCAGTTCATCGACAGGAACGGTCATATCCTTGGTTTCGATGGACAAGCTGACATCTGCCATTCCCTGCAAGGGAATCCCCTGGTTGATAGTCAGGATACTGCCGTTATTGGCAGCGACCGTATTGAGCACTTGCGATAATTCACCGGGCCGGTCGAAGATCATGACGGCTAAGGTGACGATTTTCCCCTGGGTTACATCGTAAAACGGGAAGACATAATCCTTATACTTATAGTATGCACTGCGGCTCAGGTCCATCATACGGACGGCTTCATTGATAGTGCGCGTCTGGTGGTGCTTAAGGATTTCTTTGACCTTGATGGTCTTCTTGATGGCTTCAGGCAGAATGTCTTCGCGGACCAGGTAAAATTTATGGTTACTGTCTTCTTTCACTCGGCTTCCTCCCTTTCGAGAAAATATTGATACGTCGCCATGAGGCCCGGCATGAGTTTCATTTTCGGCCGCCAGCGGAGCGTTTCGATAGCCTTGCCATTGGCCAGGGACGACCGGAAAATATCGCCCTTACGGGCTTCTCCATAAGAAACGGCCACACCGGCACGAGAGAAATACAAGAGTATCTCTTTCAGGGCGTTGATGGTCGTTTCGATCTGGGTGCTGATGTTATAAATCCCTGACGGCACACCGCTGTCCATAGCGGCCATGTTGGCACGGGCCACGTCCTTAACGTAGACGAAATCGCGAGACTGTTCACCGTCTCCAAAAATCGTCAGGTCTTCGCTGCGGGCCAGAGCCCTGGCAAAGAGGCCGACGACACCGCCTTCGCCGCCATTCCCCTGGCGTTCGCCGTATACGTTGGCATAGCGCAGGATGGCATAGGGCAGGCCGAACAGGCTGCCATAGAGCTGGATATACTTTTCTGCAGCCACCTTGGTCAGGCCGTAGAACGACGCCGGTGCCAGCGGTTCCGATTCGTCCAGGGGAACTTTGGGATTGTCTCCATAGACGGCGGCCGATGACGAATAGATGAATTTCTGTACCCCCTGGCAGCGGCACTGTTCCAGGACGTTGATCAGGCCGATGACATTGAGTTCAGCATCATCCCTGGGATGAGCCAGGGAATAGGACACCTGGTTCTGGGCCGCTTCATGGAAGACGATGTCGAAATGGCCTTCTTCAAACAGGACCTGAAGTGCCGCTTCATCGCGGATATCGCCTTCGACAAAGCGGGCCTCTGCCGGAACCTGGTCCCGGCAGCCTGTGCTCAGGTTATCGAAGACGGTCACATCATGACCTTCTTCCAACAAGGCATCGACGAGGTGGGAACCGATGAAGCCGGCCCCGCCGGTAACTAAAATATGCAAGGTAAGACCTCCAATCCTTACGGCAGGTCACCGTAAGTAATGAGTTCAATCTGTTTGGCTTCCAGCTGCTGGCGGATAGCCGGTGACAGCAGGGCCTGGAATTCATCCTGCCAATGATAGCCCCAGGCAAAGGACTGGCTGAGGACAGCCGTGCTGCGTCCTGGATGCATCATGATTTCATGCGTCCCAAAAGGCAGTCTGTCCATGAGATAATGCAGATTGCTTTCGGTCATGTGGCCGCCGTCGACCATGCCCCAGAAAAAATCCGTCGTCGTGAAGTGCAGGCGCCGGACCGAAGCCATGGCTTTCTTCGATAAATAGGTCAGGCCATCGCGGCCGGCAATGCGCACGGGATTGGCTGACAATACCTTATAAGAATAGGCTTCCCTGGGGATACGCAGGCGGTGGATATCGTACTTCATCATCAGCGACTGGACAATGGACCAGATCTGCGGCAGGACGTGCAGATGCTGGTGGCTGTCCAGGTGGTCAATGGGAAGACCCGTGGCCATGATTTTTTCCATCTGGGCGTCGAGCTCCCGGTAGACCTGACCGTAATCGAGTTTCCCCTGGCAGGCCCGCTTGATGACTTCCGTATAGCTTTCCGGCAGCAGGCCATCGGGCTGGACCAGGGTCGGTACTTCCCTGGCTGCCAGGACCGTCGGCAAGGATCCGACCAAGCTGAGATGGATGCCGATGCCCAGCTTAGGACACTTCCGGGCCAGGTCTACGGCCTCGTCAAAGGCCGGGCCATTGGCCAGCAGAGACGTGCTGGTCAGGACGCCTTGTTCACAGGCTTCGATGACGGCCTGATTGACTTCTGTATGGATGCCGAAATCATCGGCATTGATGATGACTCTGTTCATCTTTTCAAACTCCCCGTCCTTTCAGGACGTACTACATAATGAGCTTAATGACTATTATACATGGACAATCGTATTTTGACAATATCCCTGCCCATTCTATTCCGTAAATTGCCGATACGCTGCTTCCTTCACTTTGCGCTGCCAATCCTTCAGAGGTGTTCCAGTCTCAGCGGCAGCAGCCCGGCAATCATCGTATTCTGCCGATATATTGACGACTTTTCCGCCATAGCGGCAGACCTTGCAGTGCAGGTCGCGGCCGTCGACATGGACCGTCGTGATGAGCCGGTCACAGGCCAGGCGGGTCACAGGGAAGAAGCGGACGCCAATGGATGTCGTCTCCCTGACGATGACGCCGATGAGGGTATCGATGAGTTCCTGACGGCACAAGACGCAGAGCATAGACGCCATGCGGCCTTTCTTCATCATCATCGGCATGGCCCAGACATCGTTGGCGCCCTGGTCCAGGATGAGCGAAAAGACGTATTCCATGTTCTGCGGGTTCATGTCGTCAATATTGGCTTCCAACTGCCATAATGTTTCCATTTCCATCACCTCAAGCGGTTCATCGTATCAGCCAGGCGGCCGGCGCCGAAACCGTTATCGATGTTGACGACGGATACGCCGGCGGCACAGCTGTTGAGCATGGCCAGGAGGGCCGACAGGCCGTGGAAATTAGCACCATAGCCGATGCTGGTCGGCACGGCGATGACCGGCTTGTCGACGAGGCCGCCGACGACACTGGCCAGAGCCCCTTCCATGCCGGCGACGACGATGTTGACGTTGGCCCGGCGGATATCATCGACGCGGGCCAGGAGGCGGTGGATACCGGCGACGCCGACGTCGTAGATGCGTTCGACACGGTTTCCCATGATTTCCGCCGTCAAGGCCGCTTCTTCGGCAATGGGGATATCGCTCGTCCCGGCCGTGATGACCGAAATGAGGCGGTCGCCATTGACGACGGTCTTGTCCTTATGCTGATAGACCATACGGGCCAGTTCATCGTACTGGGCTGCCGGATGGCGTCCGGTCAGGGCGTCGTAGACGGCCTTGTCGGCCCGCGTGCCGATGACGTTGTCGTACTTTTCCATGAGGACGTCCAGGATCCGGACCGACTGGTCGACGGTCTTTCCGGCACAGTAGACGACTTCCGGGAAACCGCAGCGCTGCTGACGCTGCAGATCCAGTTTGGCAAAGCCCAAATCGAGGGTTTCTTTATTTTCTTCCATAATTACTCCTTAAAACCATTTTTTTCCCATGCCTTATATAAGACGATGCCGACCGACATGGACAGGTTCAGCGATTCCGTATCGGGACGCATGGGGATGGTCAGTACATCATCGCAGCAGTCCAGGAAATCACCTGGCAGGCCGTTGCCTTCGTTGCCGAAGGCCAGGATGACTGGCTGGCTGTAATCGGCGCCGACATAGGAGACAGTCCCTTCCGGAGCCGTCCCGTAAACCTTACGGTCCTCGTCGGCACAGAACTGATCCAACTGTTCATCAGTCACGTTCTGGACGACGGGGACCTTGAAGATGGCCCCCATGGCACTGCGGATGGTCTTGTCGTTGTAGACGTCGACGCTGCCTTCACTGAGCAGGACGGCACCGGCATTGGCAGCCGCCGCCGTGCGCAGGATCGTCCCCAGATTGCCCGGGTCCTGGATGGAACGCAGATAGAGGACAGCTTTTTCCGGTGCAATGGCCGGCAGGCTGTCGAAGGTATAGGCAAAGAAGGGCAGCATGGCCGCCAGCCCCTGAGGCGTCCTGGTATCTTTCAGCTTGTCGTAGACGCTGTCGGTGACAGCATAAAAAGTCCAGCCCAGTTCGAGCCCTTTGGCATAGAGGGCTTCAAAGTCATCCAGGGCCCTCCCCTTTGCCGAGACGAAGCAGATGGCATCGGGAATAGCCATGGCCGCCGCGTCGGCAATGACCCGCAGGCCTTCGACGAAGACGCGCTGATGGGCCTGGCGGCCTTTTTTCTGCTTCAGGGAGCAGGCCATCTTGACCCACTGGTTGTCGCGGGACGTAATTTCGTTCATAGTACCTCCTATCTACCCGCCGTGCGGATAAAAAAAGGGACCTCGCATGATAACTTTCATGCGACAGTCCCTCTCGTATAAGCCATGATTACTGCTGATCCGGCTTGTCGTCCTGGTGTCCGTTGCTCTTGAGCAGGCTTTCGCGGTTCTGCTGGATGCTGGACAAGGTCTTTTCCAATGTCGATTCAACGTATTTGAGGACATCGCCGGCATAGGTAATGGAGCTGTTCTTCAGCTGTTCCGACGAATCGTTGGCATTCTGGATGATCTGGTTGGCATGTTCCTGAGCCTGCCGTACCAGTTCGCTTTCTTCTGTCAATTTGGCAATATAATCCTTGGCCTGGGCAACCATGCTTTCGGCATGATGCTGGGCATCGGAAATGATCTTATCTTTTTCGGACAAGACTTTCTTGGCCTGTTCCAATTCGGCCGGCATGGATTCTTTCAAATCGTCGATGATCTGAAGGATTTCTTCTTCTTCGACCATCTTCTTATTGGTAAAAGGCATCTTCGATGCGTTCATTACCAAACTTTCCAAATCTTCTAACAGTTTATCCGAATTCATGTATTCTCCACTCCTAAGCATTGTACTTGTCTGCAAACTTCTCTTTCAGTTTCTGTTCGACGTAATCGGGGACCATATCATCGAGCTTGCCGCCAAAGCAGGCCAGTTCGCGGATACCTGTCGAGCTGATATACGAATACTGGGTACTGGTCATGATGAAGACCGTTTCGATACGCGGTTCCACCTTCTTCATGAGCAGGGCACGCTGGAATTCGTATTCAAAATCGCTCAGGGCACGCAGGCCGCGGATGATGATAGTTGCACCGTGTTCGATGGCATATTCGTTGAGCAGGCCATGGAAGCTGACGACTTCGATGTTGGGAATGTGTTTCGTCGTTTCCCGCAACATCTCTTCCCGCTCTGCCATCGAGAACAAGGGCTTCTTCGACGGGTTCTCAAAAACAGCGACGATGAGCTTGTCGACAAGCTGGCTCCCCCGTTCAAAAATGTCAATGTGTCCATTGGTGACAGGATCAAAACTGCCGGGACAAATACCGATTCGCACTTTCTAGACTCCTTCCTGACGACGGCGGATAAAAGCAATCCGCGTGTCTTTCCCATAGGATTTTTCTCTGATGACCTCATACAATGGGCTCTCCGTTATACCTTCGTTCCGGCTGTATTCCATCAGAATCAATCCTCCCGGAGCCAGCAAATCGTATTCACCTATCAAAGCGATTGTATCGTTCACCAAATTTTTGTTATACGGCGGGTCCGCAAAGATATAATCAAATTTGCGTCCCTGCAGCCGTGCCAGGGCTTTGGCCGAATTAAGGCGCAGCACTTCGACGCAGTCCGCAAAGCCGCAAAGGGCTGCATTCTGGCGGATGAGCTGCTGCGTGTAATGGTCGATGAAGACCGCCGATGCCGCACCGCGGCTCAGCGCTTCCAGCCCGAGGGCACCCGTACCGGCAAAGATATCGAGGACAGCGGCATCGCGCAGGCCGCCGCTGTTTTCCAGGATGTTGAAGAGACTTTCCCGCGTACGGTCCAGCGTCGGCCGGGTCAGCATCCCCTTGGGAGACTTCAGGACCCGTCCTCTGGCACTGCCGGATATGATTCTCATAGGATCACCTGCTCGTACATAGTTAATTATACACGTTTTTTATTACATATCAATCTATTTTTTCTTAATTCGTTCGACCTTCAGTTCCTTGCCGTGCATGAGGCGGATAATATTGTCCTTATGACGCACGACGACCAGCAGGGCAGCCAGGAAGCCGAAAATCGTCAGCGGCAGAGGTTCGTGGAAAAAGAACATAGTAATGGGCACGAGGATGGCCGCTACGATGGAACCGAGGGAGACGATGCGCGTCAGGGCGACGATGACGGCCCAGACGCAGAAGACGATGAGCGTTTCCCACGGGGCCAGGAACAAGATGATACCCAGGCCGGTGGCGACGCCCTTGCCGCCTTTGAATTTGAGGAAAATCGAGCACGAATGGCCGACGATGGCCAGCAGGCCGCCGGCAATCATGAAGTAGATCTGCATGTCCGCACTGCCCAGGCCCGACTGGCTGGCGACCTGGCCGAGGTAGACGCCGAGCATCCCTTTGGCGACATCACAGATGAGGACCAGCAGGCCGCCGACGGCGCCGAGGACGCGATAAGCATTGGTCGCCCCTGTGTTATGGCTGCCGTAGTCCCTGATGTCCGTATGATACAAGGCCTTGCCGATGACCAGACCGCTGGGGAAGGACCCGGCGATATAGGCCAGTACCAGGCAGAGGATACCGAGCATCATAAGCTTTCACCGTCCTTCTTCCCGCGCAGGATGAGCCGGATCGGCGTCCCTTCAAAGCCGAAGGTTTCGCGCAGGCGGTTTTCCAGAAAGCGCAGGTACGAGAAATGCATGAGCTGCGGTTCGTTGACGAAGAGGATAAATGTCGGCGGCTGAACCGAAGCCTGGGTCATGTAGTAGATTTTGAGCAGCTTGCCGCCCTTGGCCGGCGGTGGGTTGGTCAGCTGGGCATCTTCAATAAGTTCGTTGAGGACGCTCGTCGACACGCGCATGTGCTGCTGTTCCGAAACGAACTTGACCATGTCGGCCAGGCGGTTGATGCGCTGCTTGGTCAGGGCCGAGGCGAAGAGGATGGGCGCATACTGGAGGAAGGCCAGTTCGCGGCGGATGTCTTCTTCAAATTTATGGCTTGTCTTGCTGTCTTTTTCGACGAGGTCCCATTTGTTGACGACAATGATGCAGCCCTTGCCGGCTTCATGGACGTAGCCGGCAATTTTCGTATCCTGTTCGGTCACGCCTTCCGTCGCATCGATGACCAGGACGGCGATGTCCGACCGGTCGACGGCGCGCAGGGCCCGGACGACGCTGTAGCGTTCGACAGGCAGGTCGATTTTGGCCTTACGGCGCATGCCGGCCGTATCGATGAGGACGAAATCCGTCCCTTCATAGGACCAGTGCGTATCAATGGAATCGCGCGTTGTACCGGGCACGTTGCTGACGATGACCCGGTCCTGTCCCAAAAGGGCATTGGTCAGGGACGACTTGCCGACATTCGGACGACCGACGAGGGCGATGTGGATGGCTTCGTCATCATCGTCCATAGCCGGGACTTTCTTGATGTACTTCAGGACTTCATCGAGAAGGTCGCCGAGGTTCATCAGGTTGACAGCCGAGACGCCGATGGGGTCGCCTAAGCCGAGGCTGTAAAATTCGTAGATGTTCATTTCTTGTTCGACGCTGTCGATCTTGTTGACGACCAGGATGACCGGCTTGCCGCACGAGCGGAGGATGTGGGCGATTTCTTCATCCTGAGGCTGGACGCCGACTTTGCCGTCGACGACGTAGAGGATGACGTCGGCTTCGCGGATGGCCAGTTCAGCCTGATAACGCATACTGGTGAAGATATGGTTATCTGAATCGACGAATTCTATGCCGCCCGTATCGATCATGGTGAATTCCTGGCCGAGCCATTCGGCGTCGAAATAAATGCGGTCGCGCGTGACGCCGGGGATGTCTTCGACGATGGAAATGCGCTTCTTGACGATGGCATTGAAGAGCGTCGATTTGCCGACATTCGGACGCCCGACGACAGCGACTAAGGGTTTGTACATGGCAGAATCCTTTCTATAGACGAAAAAAGGATAACCGGTAGAGCCCGGCTATCCCCTTTTTGTGAAACCTTAGTTGTTTTCTTCTTCTTTATCCTGGTTATCGAGATAGTTGCGAACTTCCTGTTCTTCTTCATCTTTCTGAATGGCCAAGACGCTGAGAGAAATCTTTTTCTTATCCGTATCGATGCCGATGATCTTGACGTTCATGACATCGCCGATGTTGACCAGGTCTTTGACAGCAACGCCGCGTTTTTCCGTCAATTCGGAAATGTGGAGCAAGCCCTGCAATTCCGGATCGATAGCCAGGATAGCGCCGAAGGGCAGGAGCTTCTTGACTTCGCCTTTGACGATATCGCCGACTTCAAATTTTTCGATAGCAGCGATCCAGGGGTTCTTCTGGAGTGCTTTCAAGGACAAGGAAATGCGGTTCCGTTCTTTATCGAATTTCTGAACGAGGACCTGGAGTTTTTCACCCGTATGGAGAACGGCATCGACAGAGCTGATGCGTTTCCAGGAAATGTCGGAAATGTGGAGCAGGCCTTCTACGCCGCCGAGGTCGATGAATGCACCATAGGGCATGATCTTGACGACCGTGCCTTCGAGGACAGCGCCTTCTTCAATGTGTTTGAGAGCTTCTTCGCGTTTGGCTTCGCGTTCTGCTTCGAGGACGGCTTTGCGGGAAAGGACGAGGCGGTTCTTGTGTTCGTCGATGTCGATGACTTTGACCTGGAAGGTCTGGCCTACGAGATAGTCCAAAGATTTAACGAATTTGATATCGCCCTGGGAAAGGGGAATGAAACCACGCAGGGATTTGATGGAAACGACAAGGCCAGCCTTGTTCGTTTCTTTACCTGTACATTCGACGAGCTGGTCGTTTTCAAAAGCATCGCGGACTTCTTTCCAGTCTTCGACTTTTTTCATCTTGACGAGGGAAACGACGATAGCTCCTTCTTCTTTGATGTTGTTGGCGATTTCAACAGTCAGTTCGTCGCCGACTTTGACAAAGTCACTTGCTTTTTCCGGAGCGGGAACAGCCATTTCCTTTTTCGGCAGGATTGCTTCTGCTTTCGTACCGATGGAAACATAGGCAGCATCATCATTCACAGAAATAACCGTGCCTTTGACCACGTCACCTTTCTTTGGATTTTCTTCATAGTCATACTTGTCCAACAATTCTTCACTCATTACTTCTGTGCCTTCAGCTTGCAAATTTTCCATAATCTTAACAACCTCCTGTATTATCCAATCCGGCGTGGAAGCGCCGGCTGTAATGCCTATATGATTCATACCACGGAACCAGGCCGTATCCAATTCGGCTGCTGTTTCGATGTGGTATGTCGGGCAATCCTGTTCACGGCATACCTGCGCGAGGCGGCCTGTGTTGGCGCTGTTCTTGCCGCCAATGACGATCATGGCGTCCACATGGCCTGCCAGTTCTATCGCTGCCTGCTGACGCTGCTGCGTCGCCGTGCATATGGTCATATGCACATCGAGATGATTGGTCTTTCGTTGCAGGATAGCGGCGATACGCTTGAATTGCTCTTGAGAGAACGTCGTCTGGACAACGACTCCCATAGAATCGCAAAAGGGAATTTTTTCAGCTTCTTCTTCCCTATCTATTATAATAGCACGATTTGCCCCCCATTGTGAAATGCTAATTACTTCAGGATGGGATTTTTCTCCTACTATTATGAGTTTTTCACCCTTTTCGACGATGTTTTTAGCGTCTTGTTGGGCCTTTTTGACGTGTGGACACGTCGCATCTATGACTTTTAGTTCTTTTTGAGTGGCCTGTTCATAGACGTCCGGGCCGACTCCGTGAGAGCGTATCAGGACGACAGCCCCCTTGTCGACATCGTCCAGCGAGTCGACCGGCGATACGCCATGAGCAGCTAAACGCCCGACAACTTGCGGATTGTGGATGATGGGCCCCAGAGTATGAGTTCCCTTTTCGGCCTGACCCGCAAGCTCGACAGCCCGGCGCACGCCATAGCAAAAGCCACAGGCAGCGGCGAGAGTTACTTTCATTTTTCGTCCCCTTTATACTGATTTTGCATAGCTATGATAATATCGCGAATTTTGTCGGAAAAACCTTTGACCAAATCGTGATCCGACGCCTTTCCCAGCGGTGCCGGGACGGGTTTGCCAAAGATGACCCGGACAGGGCCAGTCTTTTTCGGCAGGAATTCGGAATTGACGATAGCCGCTGGCAGGACCGGCACCTGAGCTTTGATGGCGATGCCGGCAAAGCCTTCATGGAAGGGACCGACTTTGCCGCCCCGCGTCCGCTTCCCTTCGGGAAAAATCCCCAGGACTTCGCCGCTCTTCAAGACCCGGAAGGACTCGATGACAGCTTTGCGGTCGATGTGGCCGCGGTGGACCGGGAAGGTGTGGACATAACGCAGGAACCAGCCCATGAGGGGATTGCGGAACAATTCCTCTTTGGCCATGAAATGAATCAGATGATGGCGCATGGCCGTCCCCAGCAGAGGCGGATCGAAATTGCTGGCATGATTGCAGACGACCAGGAACGGCCCTTTTTCAGGGATGTTCTCTTCGCCGATGACTTCCATGCCCAGGACGCCGTAGGTAGCGACATTGAAGATCTTGCGTATCACGCCGTATGTAAAGGTATGCATCAGCCTCGCTCCTTCATCAGGCTGAGGATCACGTCAGCCGTCTGCTCTAAATCGAGATTGCTGTTGTCGACGACGATGGCATCGTCGGCCTTCTTCAGCGGCGAAACGGCACGGTGTGAATCCATATCATCGCGGGCAGCGATGCTGGCAGCGATTTCTTCATACGTTTCACTGCCGCCTTTGGCCTGGACTTCCAAATAACGGCGGCGGGCCCGGGAATCGACAGACGCCGTCAGGAAGATTTTGAGATCGGCCTGAGGCAGGACGACGGTCCCGATATCGCGGCCATCGAGGATGACGCCGCCTTCTTTGGCCATGGCCTGCTGTAATTTTACCAGTTTTTCCCGTACGACCGCAAGGGCCGCGACGGCAGAAACATGAGACGATACGCGCTGGGTCCGGATGGCCTCGGTCACTTCCGTCGGTCCGACGTAGACGCGGCACAGGTCAGCCTGCGGTTCCAGGCGGATGTCAATGGTATCGACGAGGTCACGGACCGCTTTTTCATCAGAAAGGTCGATGCCCTTTTCCAGGACGGCCCAGGTAAAGGCCCGGTACATGGCACCCGTATCGATATACAAGTAATGGACCCGGTTGGCCAGGACCTTGGCGACACTGCTCTTGCCCGCTCCGGCCGGCCCATCGATGGCAACCGTTAATTTTCGCATGGTATGCACTCCTTTGTAGCGGCCGCCGTTCCGGCGACGAAGCCCGTCGAAAAGGCTGCCTGCAGATTATAGCCGCCTGTAAAGGCGTCGATGTCGATGACTTCTCCGGCAAAATAGAGATTGGGGACAAGTTTCGACTCCATCGTCTTGGGATTGATTTCCTTGACGGCAATGCCGCCAGCCGTGACAATGGCTTCTTCAATGGGACGCGTCCCGGTCACGGTCAGGCTCAGGGCCTTGAGGGTATCGACCAGGTCCTGTCGCTGTTCCCGGGAAATCTGGTTGACCGGACAGTCAGCGGCGATGCCGGCCTGGTCGAGAACGATGGGGATGAGCCGCTGCGGCAGGAGGTCTTTCAGCCCATTGGCGGCTTCTTTGCGGATGTATTTCTCGAAATCCCGCCGCAGCCGGGCGTCGAGCTTTTCCTTGGACAAGGCCGGTTTGAGGTCGATGCGCAGCTGCATGGGAAAGGCGCAGGACTTCTTATGGGCCGCCTCGGTGCTGAGCATGAGGATGATCGGCCCGGACACGCCGAAATGAGTAAAGAGCATCTCGCCGAAATGGGAGGCGACTTTCTTGCCCCGCTTCCACAGCGACGCTTCGACATTGCGCAGGGACAGGCCCGACAGGGTATGCGGCCAGGTTTCTTCCGTCGTAAAGGGAATGAGCGACGGTTTCAGCTCAGTCACGCTGTGGCCCAGGCTGCGGGCAAAGCCATAGCCGTCGCCTGTCGAACCGGTTACGGGATAGGACACGCCGCCTGTCGTAATGATGCAGGCATCGCCTTCGTAGTTCCCTGACGCAGCGCTGACGACCATGCGGCTGCCCCAGGCCTTGACGGCGTGGACGGCATCACTCAGATGAAGGTCGACGCCCTTCTGGCACAGCTTGCGATAGAAGAGCTTGCGCACTTCGATGGCGCTGTCCGACTGAGGAAAGATGCGGCCGCCCCGTTCTTCCTTGGTAGCCAGGCCCCAGGTATGCAATTTATCCAACAGATCCTGATTGGTAAATTGTTCATACGCACTGTAGAGGAACTTGCCGTGGCCCGGCGTATGGGCGATGAAGTCGGCCATACTGCATGAATTGGTCAGGTTACAGCGGCCCTTGCCGGTAATGCCCATTTTCTTGCCGACGATATCGTTTTTTTCAAATAAGTGTACCCTGGCCCCGGCTTCTGCCGCGGCCAGCGCAGCCATGATGCCGGCCGCACCGGCACCGATGACGAGTATTTCCTTCATAGGCTCTCCTGTTTATTTATATTTGTAGAGTTCCGCCACTTCTTCGCGGGTCAGCTTGCGATAGGCCCCGCGCTTGACGCCGCTCAGGGTCAGGAAAGCGTACTGGACGCGGCGCAGGTTGTGGACCTGATAGCCGAAGAACTCGAACATGCGGCGGACCTGGCGATTTCGTCCTTCATGGATGGTGATTTCCACGCTGGTCAGGTTCGTCTTCGGATCATAGCCGATATAGTAGACATCGGCCGGAGCCGTCATGCCGTCCTTCAGTTCGACGCCGTCTGCCAGGTGCTGCAGGACCGAATCGGCGATGCGCCCTTTGACCTTGACTTCATAAGTCTTGTCGACGAGACGGCTGGGATGCATGAGGATATTGGCCAGTTCACCGTCGTTGGTCATGAGCAGCAGGCCTTCCGTATTCTGGTCCAGGCGGCCGACAGCATAGATGCGATCCTTTTCCTTCTTGAAATAATCCATGACCGTCGCCCGGCCCTGGTCGTCACTCGACGTGGTGATGACGCCCTTGGGCTTGTTGAACAGATAATAATGCTTCGGCTGTGCTTCCAGGGTCTTGCCGTCGACGGCAATGCGGTCCTTGTCGGGATCGACTTTCGTCCCCAGTTCGCGGACGATGACGCCGTTGACGCGGACGCGCCCTTCTAATATCATCTTTTCCGAAGCGCGCCGCGAAGCGACACCGCAGTTACTCATCACTTTCTGTAACCGTTCTTCCATCAGTTGCATCCTCCGTAATATCTGCCGGCATGTGGCCGGCTAAATCGGCCAGGGAATCCATGCCGATACATTCTAAAAAATAAGCGGACGTACCGTATAAAATCGGTCGTCCCGGACTGTCCTTGCGCCCCAGTTCGACGACCAGTCCCTGCTGGACCAGCGACGTCAGGACCCGTTCCGACGAGACACCGCGCAGCTTTTCGATTTCGGCCCGCGTAATGGGCTGTTTGAAGGCGACGATGGCCAGGACTTCCAGGGCCATGGAAGACAACTCCGTTGTCCCCGTCCGGACCCATTGCAGGGCATCGTGGAGATCCGGCCGGGTGACCAGCTGAAAGCCGCCGGCGACGCGGATGAGGACGATGCCCCGGCGCTGGCTGCTGAGCAGGTGCTGCAGGCGGTCTGCCGTTTCTTCGGTCTCGGCCCGGGTCCAGCCCGTATGGGCACAGATGGCCGTCACCGTCATGGGGTCGCCGCTCAAAAAGAGCAGCGCTTCCAGCAGAGCCGTAGGCTCCATGGTATCAGTTTGGCGTGTATCGTAAGGCAATGGTATTCCCATCCTCTCCTTCAGCAACAGTAGCGCATTGGCCGACTTTCAGCAGTTCCAGGACGGCCAGGAAAGTGACGACCAGTTCGACCCGGGACCGGCAGGCCCGGAAAATGGCATCGACAGTCATCGTCCCCTGGTTCCTTCGCAAGGCGTATGTAACGCGGCGCATGCACTCTTCGACGCTGTAGATTTCCTTCTGTATACGGATTTCTACGACTGTCGGCTCGGGAAGGGCCTGGCAGACCTTGTGGAACGCCTGGTAGAGAGCCTCTGTGTCGATGTGGCCGGCAAAGCGGGCCTCATAAGGCATGGCCGTCGGCAGGCGCCCCAGCATGAGGCTGCGGGCATCCCACAACTGCCCCATGGCCTGGGACAGGGCTTTCATCTTCTTATATTCGACGAGCTGGCGGACCAACGCTTCCTGCGGGTCTTCCTCCTCCTCTTCAGCCAGTTTCGGCTGTTTGGGCAGCAGCAGGCGCGATTTGATCTGCAACAGCGTCGCTGCCATGACGAAGAACTTGCTGGCATAATCGACATCGAACGTGTCGATATCCGCTACGTAGGCGTTGAACTGGTCTGTAATCTCGACGATAGGTATGTTATAAATATCGACTTTGTTCTTTTCAATGAGATAGAGCAGCAGGTCCAGGGGACCTTCAAAATCCGATACTTTATACTTGTATTCTGTCATGATTCATTATAACTCATTTTCCCATGAATGTGAATTTAACTGGACTGCGAAAAGGAGCTGTCCTAAGACAGCTCCTTTGTTTTGCAAGGGACTCGTCGGCCACGGCCAACGCCGCTCACACGCTCGTTGTTTTTTTGGTGCCGGGGACCGGAATCGAACCGGTACGGATATCTCTATCCGACGGATTTTAAGTCCGTTGCGTCTGCCAGTTCCGCCACCTCGGCATGACGAAAGATGAAAATATGGAGGCGGCACCCAGAATCGAACTGGGGATGAAGGTTTTGCAGACCTCTGCCTTACCGCTTGGCTATGCCGCCATATATGGAGCGGAAAACGAGACTCGAACTCGCGACCCCCACCTTGGCAAGGTGATGCT